>JAYTXK010000525.1:0-5321 GCA_043743005.1 Ignavibacteriota bacterium | reverse complement strand
GCAAATGTCCGGGTACTCCAGCACCAGAAGCTGCTCCAATATTTAAACCTAAATTATATCCTTGAGGAGAATAAATATTTTTTGTTACTTTTATAGTGTCTAATACTAAATTATTTAATTCAATAAATTCTTCATTATTTAATTCTGTTAAATCTCCTATATGTCTAATTGGACATACCAAAATATGCCCAGCATTATAAGGGAATTTATTTAGAATTGCAAAGGCATTTTTACTTCTATGTACTATTAAGTTTTCATTATCTTTGTTAGAGTTAAAAGTATCGTTGCACAAGAAGCAAACATTTGTTGAGTTTTCTTTGAATGAATCTATATATTGTGAACGCCAAGGAGACCACAAATTTTGCATTTTATTTATTCCATTATACTAAAAAAAAAGTGCCTACTAATTAAAGTATGCACTTTCAATTTTATTCAAACTTAGATCTTATTTTATAGCAAATCTAATATCAACTCCAATTTGAATTGCACTAACTCTCCAAGATTGGTCATTTAAATTAGTAATTCCAAAATTATAAGCAATACTTGGAACAACATACATATTTGATTTTGTAATTATTTCATATTGCAAACCAACTTTCATAGCTATTCTTAGAGATTGTTTATTCGGAATATTACCTTCTCTCATTACAATTGTTCTTGCTCCAGTATTGTTTTGAGTATTGATAAAATCAGTATATCTAATTCCTAAATCTTTTAATACGTTAGGATCTGTTTCTTGTTTAAATGAAATACTAGGATCAGCAATAAGATTCATTCTCATATCTTGAGTAGCAGTCATTACATAACCAATTGAAGGTCCAGCAACAACTCCTAAGTGATCCATAAAATTGAATTTGTAAGCCAAATCTAAGTCTAATGTATTGTATCCAATTTTATTTGTGTAAAGTACATCTGTCTTTACTTGATTACCTTTATCATCAACTGAAGGTAGGCTTTTCTCAATACTTTGTTGCTCCATTTTAGCAGGGAAAGTATTATACAAAAGTCTTACTATTATTGAAGACTTAGAGTCTTTTACTCCACCAAGTAAAAATTCTGCAGATACTCCAGCAAAGAAGCCATTTGATGAACCATTATTGAAAGATGGACATAGTGTAGCACCTGGATTTGGAGTACCAAGAGTTACGCTATGCATCACTTTATTATAACCAATTACTGGTCCTACGTAAAAAGGTTTCTTATTTTGAACCGGATCAATCGGATTATCGTCTTGTGATAGTAAACACACTAAAGACTGACTGAAAATTACTGCAATGAGTGCGTATCGTAGTAAATTTTTTTTCATACTTCTATTACCCTTTATCTTTGGTTATTTATAAATAACAAAATTTGTTTGCATTTTAAAAAAATTAGTATTTAAACTTAATACATAAAATCCATTTTTCAAAGAAATATTTTCCAACTTCAAAGAATAAGTTCCAGTTTTAAACATTTTCTTGCTTAATAAGCTGAAAGTTTGTCCTAATTCATTTGTAGCTAATATTTCAACTTCATCATCACCTGGAATTGCAAAATTTACATTAATAAAATTATTAATTGGGTTAGGTGATATATTAACAAAAGGCAAATTACTAAGAAATTCGACAGGACGCAAATTATAAATGCAAATTTTATTGATTTGTGTATAAATAATTTGATTATTTGGGTTAAAACACAAATCTGAACTTGCATTTGCTACAAAATATGGACTTAAATTAGTTTCTAAGAGTACTAAAAATTTAACATTCAACTTCCATTTCATATATTTTGTGACAATAAAATTACAATTAAAAGGTTTAAAAGTTAAAATTGTGTCATTTTTCAATATATCTACATCAAAACTAAATTCTTTTCTATTATCAATTATTATAAGTTTGGTTGTAGTTTGGAGTGGATAAAAATTATGTTTTTTAAATGACAAAGTAAATGCAAAGTTAGTTAAAGTATCCGTATAATTTGGAAATCCACCTTTAACTGTTAAATTCATTTCACTTCCTATATCATAAATATACAAGCTGTCTTGTTTGTCTATACTTATACTATTTGATTTTGGATAGAATGTTAAGCTACCAGTTATAACTGTATCTTTTTTTATATCTATGTTATTATTCCAATCTTTTAAATTATAAGACAAATATAATTTAGATTTAAGAATTATTTCTTTGTCTCTTTGTGATAAGACTTCGATTTTTAAATTATACTGACTATTTGCTGGAATTGTAATTGGTAGTTTTGCATCATCAAATTTATAATATATATCATTTGTCTGATTTTCAATTTTGTCTAACTTTATTTCATAGTCATTTCTATTTATGACTTTTATATATAATGGTGATAATTGGCAAGCAAGAAGTGAATCAGTATAATATTCAATGCTAAAATCTTGCTTCTGAAGATCAACTGCATATCCTATTACCCAAACACTATCTACTCTTCTTTCATATTTTGGCATAGCATCATTAATCACTGCTAACAACATTTTAAATTCACCTAATCTATTAGGTTTGAATTTAATTGGAATGCTATATTGACTAAATAATGGTATTACATTTTTCTTTAAGTATATAGGATCTATTTCAAAAGCACTTATATCACCAAAAACAGGAATAATAGTATCAATTGTTAAGTTTTCATTGCCACCAGCATATACTATAATTGCATTGTTAATAGTTTTTTCTTTACCAACTATAATCGTATCGAAATTTACATTTTTAGTTTTAATTTGTGGAATAGTACCCATACCTTTTAAAGTAATATTGTAATTGGGTGAAAATTTCCAATTAGATTTGTATTGTGCTTGAATTTCATAGCCATTTGTATCTAAATACTTTGGATAAAATTGAACTAAATAACTTTTACTCTCATCTTTAGTTAAATTTACATCTCTTATTGATGTTAATGTGTCTTTGTTATCATTATTATTTGTTAGATTTTGCTCTTTAATAATTTTGCTAAAATTAATTATTCCTTTATAATTGCCTTTGTTAGTAATAGTTAATATAGAATCGTTAATTGTCCCAACTCTTTTCATTTGCCAATCAATTACTATATTATTAAATACTGGATTTTCACCAAATCCAGTTAAGTTTAGCTTATTATAAATATTTTCATTATTTACTGCTTGCAAACTACTTTCAAAAAACCCAAGCGAATCTGGTAAAAAACAAACTTTGCTTAATTTTAAAGTATCTCCTGGTTTTAAATTCACTGGGAAAAGTCCAACTGTATCAGGAATAAAAGAGTTTTTATCAAAAATTAATTTTGTAACTATTAAATTAGTATTACCATTATTAACCCAAAATACAGAACTGCATAATGTATCTCCTACTAAAACTTCATTAAAGTTATAATCTTTAGTAATAAAAGATGCCTTACTAACTATTCCATTAATTAAAACTTGGTTTTGAAGACATTGGGTGTATATTATTACTGTGTCTTTCAAATCATAAACATTACTCTGAGGGTTAAAAATAACATTTAAAATTAAACTATCTTTTGCTGGTATTGAAAGTGGAAAAAAAGTTTTAGTTTTATATGATAATCTATTATCTTTAAAAAGTCCAATTGAATCAATTATAATTGCTTTTTTAGAATTGTTTAAAATTTTTAAAACATCATCGCTGTTTTGATTGTATTTTACTTTCCCAAAATTTATGGAATTAGTATTATAAATATTCAATCCTAAATATTCTTCTTTATATCTTTGACCATTTCCATATTTATCATAATAGTCTAATGTGAATGTTCCATCACTTTTATAATCAATTGGGGAAGCTATAAAATTTACAACTTTGTCTCCAGTATTGTATTTTAAAAGATTTAGACTAAAATTATTAGTTAATGTTTGATTTAATTCTATATTTCCAAAGCCCAAATCACTTTTTAGAGTATCATAAAGTGTACCTTTTATGTCAAAACATGAATTAGATACTTTGATTTTAGGCATTGATTTATCTACTATTTTAGTATTATTTAAATAACTACCTAAAGCAGTTGAATAAGCGTCATAAGAACCTCTTCCAAAGACCAATCCAGAAAACCTTCCAGAATCTGCTTTCAGGTTGTGAAACCCTTGCAATAAAGGTATTCTAACCCAATGAATACTATCACTTGGATTTCCCCAATTAACAAATGTAAAAGCACTATTAACTTTAATGCCATCTAAAGTCAAACAATTTTTAGCCTTTGTATCTGCAACAATTGTTACACCATGATAATTGTACTGTTGAGGATTATATCTACTTAAATTATTAAATGGAGTGATAAAATCTATATTTTGAATATATTGATCCATAGCAGGCAATATTGCCATAGAAGGGTCATAATCATTTGGTTCATTTTGAGTACCCAACCTACACATCATTTGTGCAATCATAATTGGATTATCTGAAGTCCAATATATTGGCTCATTTGAAATGTATGTTGCAAAATCTCCTTCACCATTTAAAGTAATATAATCAAACCCAGATGCCTTAGTAATAGTTATATGTGTATTTGGAACAAAACTGATAATTTTGTAATAATCAGAAAGTCCTTGTATATATGGTACTGAAAAATAGTTTTTACCCCAAGTATCAGTAGCTGGAAGCATTTCACACAAATGGTTCTTACTGTCTCTTAATCTTTTTTGAATAATTGAAGTTCTAACATGCCCAGAAATTACTGCTACTGGTTTGCTGCTTATTATTCTACTCCCAGTTAAATCAAATTGCCCAATAATATCAATATCAACATAAGAAAAAGATTTTAATAAATAAGCTTGACCTTTATTCATATTAATAGTATATGGTATGTCTTTAGGCTTAAGCATTAAAGTTTTGCATTTTGGAATTATTTCAACTGTTGTATTATCTGCAGTTGCAATTATTAATATCTCACCACTTCTTGGATCTTTATCTTCTTGTGGTAATTTAAAATATAAAGTATCATAGTTTGCAGAGTAATAATCATCAGGCATACTAACAGCAAAATATTTTGTTCCAAGGTTATCAATTGGAATTGCACAATAAATGTCGCTTGTTGTATTTTTACTACTATAACAGTTTACTACTATAGGGTAATCTGACTGTATTTCTATTGTTTTATTAGTAAGAGTTTCACTATCTACATTTTCAAAATTTCTAGGTACATCAATTATAATATAACCATGAGCTTGAACATAGGTTGTAACTGTTACTGGGACAACGCCATTTAAGGTATAGGTAACAACTGAACCAATTCGTGAAGTTATATATATATATTGATCTGCTTCAAAAACGTAAGTGTTACCTTTGCTACCATTTTCATTTTGCATAAAGCCAACAAGAAAATGAGTACCTTCA
>JAYTXK010000524.1:0-2075 GCA_043743005.1 Ignavibacteriota bacterium | reverse complement strand
TTTGGTGAGATTGTTTTGTTTACACCAGCCTGTAAAAGCTTTGATATGTTTGTGAATTTTGAACATAGAGGTGAAGTTTATAAAAAATTAGTTAGAAGTTTGGCATAAATATAATTCTAATAATTGTTTAAATTAATTACATAAAAATTTTATGGCAGAAATAAAAAATAAAGGACATATAGATTGGTACATTTTACTACCAATTTTAGGACTAATGCTTTTTAGCATAGCGTTCGTTTATTCTGCAAGTTATACATTTTCAGATTTAAAACTACACTCAACTGAAAATTTATTTATAAAGCATGGAATAAATGTGCTATTAGGTATTCTGATAATGATTTTAACATCAACAATTGATTACCAACATTGGAAAAAATTCTCCAAATATGGATTAATTGCTGCTATTATTTTGCTTGTAGTTGTATTATTTATTGGAGCAGGAGCTAAAGGAGCTGTAAGATGGATTTCACTTGGTTTTGTAAGATTTCAACCTTCAGAACTTGCCAAATTTGCTTTAATAATACATTTTGCTACTTTACTTTCTCAAAAACAAAAAGTAATCAAATCATTTGCAGAAGGATTTTTGCCATTTTTACTCTGGACTGGTGCAGTATGCGTATTAATAGCACTTCAACCTAATTTTTCTAATACTGCAGTTATTTTTTTAATTGCGTTTTCCATGATGTTTATTGGTAATGTTAATTTGCTTCACTTGACAAGTATGCTCGTAGTTTGTATAATTGGAGGTGGAATATTTGCAGTATCTGCTACTTATAGATTAAATAGAATTTTAGCTTATTTAGGTATGGGAACTCATGATGCTGCAACAGAAAATGTAAACTACCAACTCGATCAAGCTCTATTAGCAATTGGCAATGGTGGCATACATGGCGTTGGAGCAGGACATTCTCGCCAATCACATATGTTTTTACCAGAATCTTATGGAGACTTTATTTTTTCAGTTATAGGTGAAGAATATGGCTTTATTGGGCTTACAATTATTATTTTAGCATTCGTAATGATATTTTGGAGAGGAATGAGTATTGCTAAAAAAGCTCCTGACAATTTTGGATATTACTTAGCTGTAGGGATTTTAGTTACTTTTTCATTTTATGTATTTGTTAATGCTGGAGTAAATACTGGATTGCTTCCTACAACTGGAGTACCATTTCCTTTCCTTTCCTATGGAGGTACTGCAATTTTAATATATTCATTTGCAATGGGAATATTACTTAATATTTCTGCTCAAGCAAATGTATATCCTCGAAAAAGTTTTGAACAAGATATTGATGATGAGAATGAAGAAGAAGATGATGATGAATAGTAATATTTATTTGATTTTTTTAGTAAGAAAATCAATTTACTTACAATTAATGGAAGAAAATGAAAATAATATTTTATGTGTTTTTGATTAGTATATTATCATATAAAACAACTTTTGCACAAGAATTTAATAATAGAGAATTTCAAGAAAGAGATTCTTTACTAAATCAAAAATTTGATGATAGACATTTTTCAAATACTACAGATAAAGATGATTCAAAGTATAATTCACAATTAGTAAGAAGACTGCAAGAATCTGAAATTAATAAGACAAGAATATTTAATTATAAATTGGAAACTGATATCGAACTTACTACTCAAATGAAAGATTATTTAAATTCAATCGCTTTGTATTTGATAGAACATCCAAAAACATCAGTAGTAATATTTGGAAATACAGCTAATAGAGGCACTCCAGAAGAGTTGTTAAAATTAAGTGAAAACAAAGCAAATAATGCTTCGAAATATCTTATAAGTAAGTCTATTAAAAAAGATAGAATTAAAACCATAGCTAATGGACCTGAAAAGCCATTAGTTGATAATAATTCTGAAGAAGGAAGAAGAAAAAATAGTAGAATTGAAATTATTATCAAACCATAATATATTTTAAATATGCTTAATTCCAAAAACACAATAATATTTATTATTGTATTATTGATAAATAGTAGCTTTTTAAATTCTCAAGAAACGTCAAGTGAAGATTTAGAAGTTAATAGACGGTATATGTTTTATTTTAAAAATGATAAAGAAAC
>JAYTXK010000523.1:0-1886 GCA_043743005.1 Ignavibacteriota bacterium | reverse complement strand
ATTATTAATTTGAAAATCATAAATACTTTTCAATTTAATTTTATTACCTCCATCATTTGTAAATATTACATTTGTATCACCAATATAATCTGGGTTTACATATATAAAACCATTTTTATTATCTTTGAAATGAATAGTTTCATTATTATTTAAATAATACTTAAATTTATAAGTACTTGTAAATTTTTCATTAAAATTTTCCTGAGGTAACCAAGTTGTGCCATTATTTAAAGTTGAAAACATTTGAGCATAAGAACCAATTGCTGTTGCATCATTTTGATTAAATTGGTATAAATAATAATAATTACCTAAAAATGATTTAAGTTCCCAATTAATGCCTCCATCATAAGAAATAGTTATTAAATTGTTTTTCCCAACTGAAATTATTGTGTCTTTGGATATAAAATTTAATTCGTTAAAATATATTCCTGTTATGTATCTATCTTTTGTTGATTTTTTGATAAATATGTACTTATTTGTAATGTTATCAATTTTCAAAAAACTAATTGAATCTAAAAGCCATGGATAAGTTTTTGATGAAATTGAAAACACATTCCCATTATTTATATTTAATCCAATTCCTTTACTGCTTGTTAAATTAATTTTAAAATCCAAATTAAATGTAGAAATATTTAATTGATAAAGTTTAATACCTAAGCCAAAATAAAGCATTTCATTGTCATCAGAAATAATTTTGGATGTAATATTACAATTTGAACAGTTTGTCAAATCTGAAATATTAATTATTTTTTGGCTATTGTCTTTAATATTTATAAATAGAAGTTTACCTCCACCCAAATTACATACAATTTCATTTTTGATTATATTAAAACACTTGTTTGAAGAATCAGAAAATACTGAATATTCTTTAATTTTATTTAGATTCTCATCCATTACCCATATTGAATTGTCAAGTAAAGCATAAAGATTTCCATTTTTATTAAGAATCTGATAAAATTTTGATTTAGAATTCAAAGTAATTGTTTTCCAACTTTTCCCATCATCACTCGAGGTAATTGCATAATTTTGGGAACAAAGTCCTACAAACAAGGAACCAATTTTTACTATTCCAATAATGTTTAATGAGTCATTTAGGTTTATTCTTTCCCAAGTGTTTCCACCATTTGGACTTCGCAAAATTACTCCTCCATCTCCATAAACTAATAATACTTTTCCATTAGATGCAGATCCATTAAAATTACTGCTAATTCTTTGACCTTCAATTTGAGCAGGAAACTGATCCTGCCCAAATATAACAATACTATATAAAAAAACAATAACACAAATAATTTTTTTCATTTTAATCTCAATAATAATTATTAAATGACGTTTCGATTATGGAAACTTTACAAGCAACTCCCTTAAAATTAATATTTAAAGGTGTGAGTTCGTAATCTTTAGATTTTGAAATATTTATTAAAACAAAATAGAATAAAAGAATTACAATTTTTTTCATAAGATTATGGCATATCAATAAATATATTAATTTAAAATTACAAATAAATATTAAGACATTCAAATTTTATTATTTGGTTTTTTTTTATCTATTTTGCAAACCGTTTGCCAAACGGTTTGTTTGGAGTTAAATTTCATTTTCATATTTTCTCATTGTGCCATAAAGTGTTTTGTTAGATTTGTTTTAACTTTTGCTGTTAAAAAAGCCATAATTACTGCAAAGGGTCAATCGACACCTGCAAAGGATATCATAAGTGCTTGATAAATTAAAGAGTTGCAATTGCAGTAATTATTTTAGCTCCTCAGGAGCGAAATATCTGTAATAAACAAGGTGCTGACCCCACCCCAAAAATGTATTAAAAATTCCCCTCTCCTTAGGCTCTGCCTAAATAGAGGGGTGGCAGTCCAAAAGACTGACGGGGTGTTAAAAA
>JAYTXK010000522.1:0-3170 GCA_043743005.1 Ignavibacteriota bacterium | reverse complement strand
TCAATTTTAAAGTACAAAAATTCAGTATTTATACTGATAATTTTATAGTCTAAAATGTTTTAATTTTGTTATATAGGCTTATTTCTAATTTTTAATAATAATTTAAAATAATTTTTTAAAAACAAAGTCTTAATATTAAATTTTGTTTTTAGGCATATACCCCGAATATGTTTAAACATATATACATATTATTTGTTATTCTTTTTGTGATTGCTTGTGGAGATTCTAGTCCTCAATATATTGATGAACTTGAAATTAGACCAGCAAGATCAGAAAAAGAGTTTGCACTTAACCCAAATTTAAAAACAATTCCTGGGTGTGTAATTGTTGGACAATTAGAAACAAAATTTTACCAATCATCTGATTCTACTGATACAAATTTTGACTCAAAAGTAGGATTTGATGTAATTCCTATTTCATTTGAAAAAGATGATGAGTTTAGTTACAGATTGGACGAAAATGCTTTATTCACAGTTAAATTAATCAACGAAAGTAATTTAGAATTATTTACCTTAAATAAACTTAATTTAACTGTTAAATTGAACATTCCAAAAGGTAATTATAAATATGTTTTAGAAAATATAGCAACTGCTGATACAAGTTATAAAATAAAATTACCTTATTTTATCCAACCTGATTATCAAAATTTGAATATGGCTGAAATTTCTAAAAATCCTCAAACAACTATTTATAAAGCAATCGATAAATCCACTTTCTTTACAAGTAAATCTTGCAGATATTGTGATTTGAAAAAAGTTGATTTATCAGCTATGTTTCTATCAAATATTGATTTTTCATATTCAAGTTGCAAAAGTACAAATTTTAGTAATTGCAAACTTGATAATTCAAAATTTAATGGTTCAAATTTAAATAATGCAAATTTTTATAAAGCAAGTATGAGAAATACAATTTTAGATAGTTTGTATGATTTTAGTCATGCCACATTTGAAAAATCAAATTTAGAAAATGTAACATTTACAAATTCTTATTCAAGATATGCAAATTTTTTTGCTGCTACAATAAAAAATTCAAATTTTACTGGAACTACTTTAAATAAAGCAAAGATGTATGGAGCTACTATTATCAATACAGTTATTGAAAATGTAAATTTGAGTGAATCTGATATGAGTTATTCTACTTTTGAAAATTCTAAAGCTATTGGTGCTAATTTTTGTAATACTAATAGAAATAATTGGGTTGCTACAAATTTATTAGTTGATGAAACTACAATGTGCATACCTGCCGATACTACAAAAAAATAATGTATTATTTAGTTTTTAATTTCTTCTGAAATTATTTCGTTAGTTGGAAAACCTTTTACATTCTCTCTAAAGAAAAAATACGCTCCAACTGCTAATTCTACTATCCTACTCATTGCATGAGTAACAGTAGCATAAGCAAATGCCTCAGTACTTGAAATTGAATATAATTGTGTCATTGCTGTGGTGATTAAAGCATGATAAACTCCTATTGCACCCGGAGCCGGTGCAATAGAAACTCCAACTCCAGCAACTATTACTAACATTACAGCATCTTCTATACCCAGATGAAGTGAATTTTGGAATGGGAATGCAAAGAAAATAAAGTATAGTGGTAAAGAATAAAGAAACCAAATTAATAACGACTCAAAAGAAAGCCTAAAATATTGAGATGGTTTTTTTATTATTGCAAAACCCTTTTCCAATTTTACAAATATTTCGCTTACCTTTAAAAAGAATTTACTAGATATTGGTTTAATAAAAGTTCTAAGTAAAAAGTGTACAAAAGGAGGAAAGAAAGTGCTTAATAGAATAAATACAAATAGTAAAGCAAGTATAATTAAATACTTAGGGTCAATATCCTTTGGCAAAATATTAATAATTTTATGACTAAATGCAAACACACTAGCAAAAATAATCATAAGAAAAAGCACATCTAAAATTCTTTCAACCAAAATAGTCGCAAATAAACTAGAAAAGGATACTTTTTCTCTTTTGCTATAAACATAAGGTCTAATAAATTCTCCACCCCTTGGAATAATATTATTAAAAAAGTAGCCAACCATAACTGCAGAAAATAAATTATATGTTGAACCTACAGTCATTATTGGTTTTAGCATTGTTTTCCATCTAATTGCTCTAACCCAATGTGAAAGTAAAACAATCGGTATTGTAATTATTACCCAAAAATAATTTACATTCTTTAAAATTGAAACCAACTCACTAAAGTTTACATTTTTCATTGCCCAATACATTGAGCCAATTACAAGTGCAATCGAAATTGCTATTTTAATTATTTTATTAACTAATTTATTCATAAAACAGAAATCAATATGTTAGTGAATAGTGTGTATGCTTGATTATTACTCATTCTATACTTTTTTTTATTATTTTAAAAGTGCGATTTTTTATTGTTTTTGGAGAATATCTTGGAACTAATAACGCCCTTATATTTTCCTATTAATTTCTATTCTATTTGAGAAGTTTAAAATATCCTCTTCAACTTCATATACATTCTTTTGGATTTGCTCATCGTGTCCTGCTAAAGAACTTCTATCAGTCCTATTTATACTTAATGATTTCCACCAGTAAATCGCCAAACGTCTTAAAGCGTGAAATTCAAATACTGGTACATCTATATATTCTAATACCTTTTTTAGTCTTGTTCTTTCATTTGGTATATATTTAATATCAAATACAAATTCATTTGAATATTTATTATTTCTTAGCTCAATCAAAATTTCTCTTAATTCTGGAAATGGTTCTAATGGAAATGTCCTTAATCTTTCTTGCTTGATCGTTTTTCTTTTACCGTGAATTATAAAATGATTTTCTTTTATGTCTGACCATTTAAGCAATGCAATTTCATTTATTCGCATTCCACTATATCTAATAAATTGACAAATGTATTTAATCTTATGTAAACGTTTATGTTTATTTAAATGATCTATCAATTTTTCATAGTCTTCATTAGTTGGTGTATATTTTTGAGTTGTGGTTCTTAAGATTTTCATTGATTTTAAAATTGGACTTTTATCACAATATTCATTTTCAACACAAAATTTAAAGAATGTACTAACTTTTTGTAAATACGAATTTAAAGTATTTTGACTGTATTTATTAGAAACATTAATAATATTATTTTGAATATGTTCTCTAATTTCAAAGGTATTTTTTAGCACAAAGTTTTTT
>JAYTXK010000521.1:0-9590 GCA_043743005.1 Ignavibacteriota bacterium | reverse complement strand
CTTTTCTAGTATTTCTATATTTTTTCTCATTCAACTCCAAAAAGCGTATTGATAACAACGATTATTTACAAACATTTTATAGTGAAATTTATAAGCTTTTAATATTGCAATTATCTTTGGTATTGTTTTTAATATTTATACCAGAAATGGAATTTGAAAATAGATTACCAAATGATTCATATACTATTATACTTTCTGATTTGTATTCAATAATTGCCATAGTAAGTTCAGTATTTTGGTTTAAATTTGTTTGGAAGTGGGTAAAAATTAGAAGAAGAAAAAATACGATGAGTTATTTAAATTTATCATTCTTTTCTTTATCTGTTCTATTTTTATATGAGTTTTATACTACAACATTTTCTAATAACAATATAGAAGCGTATTATTTTATTAGTAATTTTATTTTGGTTTTTGGTTCTTCATTAGTATTTTTTGCAAACAAAAATAATGATTGGCTTAAGAAATTAGATATTAGAAATAAAGGAAAAGTAATTTTATTTTCAACAATCTCGATACTATTGAGTTTAAGTGTTTTGGTTCAAATAAATGGGAATATTTATTCTGCAAATGAAGCAATTAGTTTTTTTTCAATAGGAAGTGCATCTTTTTTAAGATACATATTGCTAATTGCAATTTTTTATAGTAGTAAAAATTTATTAATTTGCTTGATTGCATTACCTACAAGTGAAATTGTAGAACGAAAGACCAGTGAATTAATTAATATTACAGATTTTAATAAGCTAATTACAAAATCACAAAATGAATCTGAACTTTTAAACTATGCCAGCAAATTTGCGTTACAAGGCTTAAAAGCTTCTTTCTCTTGGATTGAGTTATACAAAGAAAATAAAATTGAAATAGGAGCTTATACATATATTCCTATCGAAATTTTACAAAAGACAATTGATACTCAATTACTTAGCAGTTACTATCTAACTATAAACAGTCCCATAATTATTGAATCAATAATGAACAATAGTGAATTTGAAACAGTTTTAAAAATAAATAATTCATTGAGATCTATGATTGCTGCCCCACTTTATTTAGATAATGATAGAATTGGAACTTTAGTTTTAGGAAAAACTGAGGATTATGGTTTTGAATTTGATGATTTAAACATTTTAGCAGCTTTTAGCAGTAATCTTTCTATTGCATTGGAAAATTCCAGATTAATTAAAAACTCAATAGTTTCTGAGCAATATAAAAGAGAGTTAATTCTTGCTAAAGAGATGATGGAAAAACTTTTACCACAAAAGTTACCTAATGTTGAAAATTATGATTTTGCTGCTATTACAATTCCTGCAGAAGTTGTTGGTGGAGATTATTATGATTATGTTTATTTGAAAAACAATAAGTTATGTTTTATAATTGGTGATGTATCAGGCAAAGGTATTTCTGCAGCATTTTTTATGGCTCAAGTAAAAGGGATTACTTTAGCTTTAGCTAAAGAATCTATAAGTCCAGCTGATTTATTAATGAAAATAAACACAACTCTACATAATAAAATTGACAAACATTTATATATTACTATGACAGCTGTTTCAATTGAAGATGATAGTGGTAAAATTTGTATTGCCAGAGCAGGTCACTTACCTACTTTAATAATAAATCAAAATGAAATACGTGAAGTAATAGGAAAAGGAATAGGAATTGGACTGGCAAAAAGTAATTTGTTTGATTCTAATTTAGAAGAAATAAGCTATCAATTGAAAAATAATGAATATTGTGTAATTTATACAGATGGTGTTACTGAAAGTAGAGATAAATTAAATAATGAATTAGGGTATGACAACCTAAAACAGTATGTAATGAGTAATGAATATTCATCTTCACAAAAATTAATTAATCTTATTCAAGAATGTGCAAATAAACATTCTTTAGAAAAAAAACAACATGACGATATGAGTGTATTAAGTATTAAATACTCCGAAAAATAAAGTGGAATAGTAATTGTTAGTGATAAATAAAAATATAGAAGAATTGGAAAATTAAGGTTAAAAATGGAAAATACATCAATATTTGAAACTAAAATAATTAATGATAGTAGTTTTACTATTATTAAAATATCTGGGTATTTAGATGCTCATACTGCACCTCAACTTGAAAAAGTAATTTCTGAGCTGTTTTCTGATAATGTAATTAATTTTGTTATTAATTTTCATAATTTGGAATATATAAGTAGTGCTGGTTTAGGTGTATTTATGTCATTTATTGAAGAAATTAGAGACCAAAATGGTGATATTGTCTTATGTGAAATGAATGATAAAATATATTCAATCTTTGATTTGTTAGGATTTCCTTTATTATTTAAAATATTTAAAAACGAAAGAGATGCCTTTGCAGTATTTCTTTGAAATAATGAAAAAGAAAAATTCAAATATTACAGAATTTTGTTTTTTAAGTAAAAACAGTGAACTTACAAAAGTAAGAGAATTTGTGTATTCAAAAGCAAATATTGCCTTTTCTAATTTTGATAAAATAAACAAATTAGTTATGGCTGTTGATGAAGCGTGTTCAAATTTAATTCATCATACATTTAATTTCAATGAAAATGAAAAAATTTGCATTGGTACTTATATAGAAGAACCAAATTTTGTAGTTGAAATCAAAGATAAAGGTATTCCATTTAACCCTATGAAGTTGGATACAGTTGATATGGATGAATATTTAAAAGAATTTAAATCTGGTGGATTAGGGGTTCATATTATAAAATTAGTTACTGATGAAATTGAATATGTTGAAAAAAATGAAGAAAGAAACTTTAATATTTTTAGAATTAAAATGTTGATTTCATAGAATAAAAAGTTAAATAATATTTAAAAATATTAGTATATAAAGCTACCCAAAATAATTGAGTAGCTTTATTTTTAAAATTAAATTTTATCTTTACTTTTCTTACAACAATTCAATAACCATTGCATTGGCTTCACCACCACCTATACAAAGAGAAGCAACGCCATATTTCAAACCACGATTTTTTAAAGCATAAATAAGTGTAGTTAAAATTCTAGCTCCACTGGCACCAATTGGGTGACCCAATGAAATTGCACCACCATTTACATTAACTTTATTTCTATCCAAACCCAGCTCTTTAATTGAGTGCATAGGTACAACTGCAAAAGCTTCATTTATTTCAAATAAATCAATTTCACTTACGTTCAAATTTGCTTTTTTCAACGCTTTTTGAATTGCTGAGCTTGGAGCAGTAGTAAACCACTCTGGCTGATGAGCAAATGAAGCATGAGCAATAATTCTTGCAAGTGGATTGATATTATTTTGACTTGCAAATTCTTCAGAAGCAATTACAAGTGCTGCAGCACCATCATTTAATGTAGATGCATTCGCTGCAGTTACAGTCCCATCTTTTTTAAAAGCTGGTCTTAAAGTTGGAATTTTATCAAATTTAACTTTTGATGGTCCTTCATCTGAATCTACAATTATATCACCTGTTTTACTTGCAATTGTAACAGAAACTAATTCATCATTAAAAGCACCTGATTTTTGTGCTTCTAAAGCATTTTTGAATGATTGAATTGCAAATTCATCTTGGGCTTCACGAGTGAAAGTATGTTCACTTGCACAAAGTTCACCTGCATTTCCCATGTGAAAATTATTATAAACATCCCACAATCCATCTGCAATCATAGAATCAACTAATTCGGTATTACCCATTTTATAACCAAAACGAGCACCTTTTAAAATATGTGGTGCATTAGTCATTGATTCTTGACCACCAGCAACTATTAAATTTGCATCTCCACATCTGATAGCTTGATCTGCAAGCATTACAGCTTTTAGCCCAGAGCCACAAACTTTGTTAATTGTCATACATTCAACTGATTTTGGTAATCCTGCATAAATAGCAGCTTGGCGTGCAGGAGCTTGACCTACACCTGCTGTAAGTACATTACCAAAAATTACTTCTTGAATATTTTCTGAATTAACACCTGCTCTTTTTACTGCTTCTTTGATTGCAATAGCACCAAGTTCTGGGGCTGTTTTTGCTGATAAAGCACCCATAAAAGAACCTATTGGAGTGCGAGCTGCTGAAAGAATAACTGACATTTTATAACCTAAAAAAGTTTTATAATAATTTGCAATTTTAATAGTTTTGAAGTAATAATACAAAGATTAGTGTATTTCTATTAAAAATAATTATATAAAAAACTTTTATTCTTAAAATCTAATTTTTTCTTAACTAAGAACAAAATATAGAGTCAAGTTTTATGTATTTGCCTTTCAAAGTATTTTTACATTGGGTTGAACTTGCTCAACACATACATTACAATACCAATTCAAGAAAATATTTTTTTATCAACCATAATAATAAATTAATTTTGTTTGATTATCCTATTAATAAATATCTTATTTATATTTCAGAATGATACACAACATTAAATAAAGCTGCAAATTCATTATCCCAAATAGAAATAGTTTTTTCAAAATTAATTCAATGCTATGAAAATTATTATTTCTTCATTTCCAAAATGATTATATAAATTGAATTTCAAATATATAATAATATTCAATCATTTATATTTATTGGAGATTAAAATTAATAACTTAATTAATTTGTTACATTTTATTCAATATCTCAAACAAACCAAATAAAAATTTGATGCAATTATTTTTCAACAAGAATGTCATTGTATTGATTAGTTGACTCAATCCTATTATATTTGTTTTTCTAATATTTACAATAATCAAAATGAAAAAAATTCTTGTTACAGGTGGAGCTGGATATATTGGTTCTACTCTTTGCACAATACTTATAGATAGTGGTTACAAAGTAAAAACAGTAGATTATCTTGCTTTTGGAGGGGAATCTCTAAGTCATTTAATTGCAAATCAAAATTTTGAATTTGTGAAAGGTGATATTAGAGATGCCGAGCTTATGAGAAATATTATGCAAGATTGTGATGCAATAGTGCATCTTGCTGCAATTGTAGGCGACCCTGCTTGTGCAAAAGAACCAGAACTTGCTGAAAGTATTAACTGGGGTGGTTCTGTGCAATTATTTAATTTAGCTCAAGAATTAACAAATATCAAGCAATTCGTTTTTGCTTCAACTTGTAGTAATTATGGCAAAATGAAAGGTACTGATTTTGTAATTGAAACCTCTGAACTTTCGCCAGTTTCATTATATGCTCAGCTAAAAGTTAAATTTGAAAAAATGCTTTTTGTAACTAATGTTAGAGAAGATTTGACTGCAACGGCTTTGAGATTTGCAACAGTATATGGCTTCTCAACTAGAATGAGATATGACCTTACTGTGAATGAGTTTACAAGAGATTTATATCTTGGAGAAAAATTAATAATTTTTGGTGAGCAATTTTGGAGACCATATTGCCATGTTAAAGATTTGGCTCGCTCTTGTAAATTAGTATTAGAATCTCCAAAAGAGAAAGTAAGACAAAATGTATTTAATGTTGGCAATACTGAAGAAAACTATACAAAAAGAATGTTAGCAGATTTAATTGCAAGCAAGATTCCAAATTCTAATATTGAATTTGTACAAAGAACTGAAGACCCAAGAGATTACAGAGTAAATTTCACAAAAATTCAATCAGAATTGGGATTTGAAATTACTATAAAAGTAGAAGATGGGGTATTAGAAATTTTGAAATCATTGAAAAGTGGTATATTATCTGATCCAAAAGATAAAAAATATCAGAATATATAAAATTTAGAAAACCCCCTAGCCCCCTTTCAATAAGGGAGGATAAGATGTTATATTATGGGAAATAATCTTGTTTTTAGAGAGAATGGTTTACCTTACAACCCTAAACTTTTAAAAAGAGCAAGGGAATTAAGGAAAAATATGACTGAAATGGAAAATTAAATTTGGAAATTATATTTGAAAAATCATAGTTTGACTTTTCATAGGCAAAAAATTATTAATCACTATATTGTTGATTTTTACTGTTCTAACGTAAAATTAGTAATCGAAGTAGATGGTAAATCACATTTTACAAAAGAAGCGTTGGAATATGATATTGTTAGAACTGAAATTTTGAAAGGTTACAACTTAAAAGTTTTACGGTTTACAAACTCTGAAATATATAGTAATTTTAAATATGTTTGCAATTTTATTGAAAATGAAATTAGTAGCAGAAAAACAATTATCAATGATTTTCTCCCTTATTGAAAGGGAGATGTCAGCTTGCTGACAGAGGGTTTTTCTTAAAAGATGTTGGTTTAAAAAACTAATACAAAAAACAAAGACTCCAAACTTTGAGTTTAGCATTAAAAAGTATAAATTTACTGCAATTACTGCAAAGATTTTAGTTAAGTGTTTGATAATATAGAGAGTTGCAATTGCAGTGATTTTTCTCCCTTATTGAAAGGGAGATGTCAGATTGATGACAGAGGGTTTTTCTTAAAGATGTTGATTTAGTTAGAATTGTAAAATTAGGAATAAAATGAAAAAAGCAGTAATTTTAGCAGGTGGTCTTGGCTCAAGACTAAAACCATTTACAGATGCAATTCCAAAGCCACTTCTTCCTATTGGTGAGAAATCTATGCTTGAAATTCAAATTGAAAATCTTGCCAAATTTGGATTTAAAGAAATTTTCATTGCTACTAATTACAAAGCCCATTATATCGAATCTTTCATTGGTAATGGCGAGAAAATGGGAGTGAAAGTAACTTTTAGTAATGAAGATAAACCATTAGGAACTTGTGGACCATTATCATTAATAAAAGAAAAACTTAATGAACCTTTTCTATTAATGAATGGCGATATTCTTAGCACAATAGATTATGCTAAAATGTACGAATATGGATTGAATAAAGGGGCTGATTTCACTGTTGTAACTAAAGAAATACGTACTCCATTTAATTTTGGATCTGTTAAAGTAGAAAATGATTTTATCATAGATGTTCAAGAAAAGCCAGATTTAATAATTGAAATAGTTGCTGGTATGTATTTTATGACACCAGAAATTTTCAAATATATACCTAATGATACTTATTATGGAATAGATACATTAATCAAAGATATGATAAAAGCCAATGCACCAATTGGTAGATATTTGATGAAAGAATACTGGCTTGATATTGGACGACTCGATGATTACAATGAAGCACAAATTGCATATAAAACACATTTTAAAGAAGAAGAAAAATAAATAAATAGTCCATTTTAAACTATGAACATGAAATTATATAATTCATTAACTAAGCAAATTGAAGATTTCAAGCCTTTAAAAGAAAAAGAAGTTTCTATTTATTCTTGTGGACCAACTGTATATAGCTATGCTCATATAGGTAATTTGAGAGCATTTCTATTTGCAGATTTTTTACAAAGAGTTTTAAAAGTAGTAGGGCAAAATAATATCAAATGGGTAATGAATATTACTAATATTGATGATAAAACTATTCGTGATTCTCAAAATCCTGAAACTTGGAAACCAGAATTTGGCGAAATCACTAATGATACTCATTCTAATCTAAATAAATTATGTAGCTTTTATGAAGCTAAATTTAAAAAAGATATTGAATTATTAGGGATAAAAAATAATGATTTCTTCAAAATGCCAAGAGCTACTGATTATATTGAACAAATGAAAGAGCTAATTCATAGAATTATCAATAATGGTTTTGCTTATGAGGCAGCAGGGAGTATGTATTTTAATGTTGGCAAATGGCGTGAAAATCAAACTTATGGTAAACTAAAGAAAATTGATTTTGAGAATTTTAAAACTGGTTCGAGAATAGACACAGATGAATATGAAAGAGAGCAAGTGAGTGATTTTGTTTTATGGAAAGCTAAAAAAGAAGGTGAACCTTTTTGGCAATTTGAAATTGATGGCAGAATATTAGAAGGTCGCCCAGGCTGGCATTTGGAATGTTCTGCTATGGAATTTGATATTCTTGGACTTCCTTTTGATATTCATACTGGTGGAGTTGATTTGAAATTTCCACACCATGAAGATGAAATTGCTCAAAGTAAAGCTGGTTATGGAATTGAACCAACTCAGATGTGGTGCCATAATGAATTTCTTGAAGTTGAAGGTAAAAAGATGAGCAAGTCAATAGGCAATTTTTATACATTGCGTGATTTGATTGAAAAAGGACTTGACCCAAAAGATATTCGATTTGCTATGCTTTCTGCTCATTACCGTTCTAAATATAATTTTACTTTTGATGATGTAGAAGCAGCAAAAAAAGCTAGAACTAAAATACAAGAATTTGTTTATGAATTGATGAGTGATGAAATTGGCACTTTTGAAATAAATGTAAATGAATTTAAAGATGAAGTATTTAGTAATTTAGGAAGTGATTTACATTCGCCAAAAGCATTGGCAAGTATTTTTAGTTTTATTAATTTGAGAAAAGCTAATTTTTACACATTCAATACTAAAAATGAACTTTTAGAAGTATTTAAACATATTAATGATATTTACTCTGCTTTTGAAATTACAAAACGTCCTGAAGAAACTATCCCAAATAATATTTTAGAGCTTGCTGAACAAAGACTGAAAGCCAAAAAAGACAAGAACTGGGTTGAAAGTGATAACCTAAGAAATCAAATTATATCACTTGGATATACTATTAAAGATACAAAAGATAGTTACGAATTAGCAAAAGGGTGAGGGAAAATTCACTTCAAATTAGAATCTATACCCAAAGCTGAATTGAAAATAATTTACTGCATTTATATAACCTAAGGAATAACCCCAAAAGATATTGTAGATAGGATAAGTTATAATACTTTGATATGAAATTGCAGGTCTAAAACCTTTAAAATTTTCAGGAGGCATATTATAAGGGTAAGTTGTATAATATATACTTTGAGTATATGAAGCACCTAAAGATATAATAAATTTATCAATTGAATTATTAAAATAATTGATTTTTTCATACGAATATGAAGGCATTAAATTATACCCAAATCCTTCCTTTCCATCAGTATTTAAAAAACCAATCCCACCCCAACCCCAGCCACCTTTTAAGCCAATATTTGAAACTGAATTGTAAGATTTTGATAAATCAAACAAGTCTTTATAGTAATTAGCAGATAAAGTAACATAAGCCCCAAGTAAAGCATAAAATGGTGTAAATTCAGTCATAATAAAATTATTACCTAAATTTGCAAATAAAGGATTAGAAATTGAATCTTGATTTATTTTTTCAATTAATAAATATGAATGCTTGGGAGAAAAACTTTTATATGAGTATCCAATTATTTTAGAAATAATAAATGGATAAAAACCCCACAAATCTAGTAAAAGTATAGCTGTATTATATTCTTTATTTACATATAAATTAATGTTTTTATAAGATTCCTTTCTAATACTTAATAAATAGTTTTCATTAGTATCAGATAAATTTACAATAATAGGTGTAATTCCAATTAATGAATCACCTAAATATACATTTGAAGAATCAGGAAAACTCTTAATTGAAACTCTATTTGGGTGATGATTTAGCAACACGGCACAAGAATTGAGTAAAATACAAAACAATATAGTTATAATTTTATTTAGCATATTTGTAAATTACAAGCAATTATAGTTCAAATCAATTTAATCTTTTACAAACCAAAATATCTTTTCTAATCCACTATGTTTAATATTCAAGTAGTA
>JAYTXK010000520.1:0-2553 GCA_043743005.1 Ignavibacteriota bacterium | reverse complement strand
CCAAATTAAAATATCAACTTTACTTCTCAAAGTATCTTCTATACTTGAAATTAAAAACCCATTACTTTCATTTTTAAAAACTGCTGAATGAATATAATTAATAGAGTCAGTTTGGCTGTTTAATAGTTTCATATTGCTATCTAAAATTGAAAGTTTAAAATAATTTTTGTTTTTGTAAGGTGTATTAAAAATATTTAAAAATTTATTTCCAATTCTATAAAAGAATATATGTTTATTTATTAGATATTTTAATTCTTCAATAGTTTTAGCTATAAAAGATTTACCAAAATTATTACTAATAAAGACATTATATTCATCGGAACCATTATTGTTTAAAATCAAAATACATTTACCATTGTTGTCAAAATAGTTTGCATTAAGCTCCCCATTTGTTGAGTAAATATTATCATTGCTATTCAATTCATTAGGTAAATAAGTAGCTCCATCATTATTTGAAATATATGAATAAAAACTATTCATATATTGTTCAAAAGATTCAGTAAAATATGTTGGAAAGTGTTGTGTATCATTGCTCGCATCCAAAATACTTAGCGGAGGTATTCCAGAAATAATTTCCCATTTCTTCCCAAAATTTCTTGAAACAAATATTGTTTTGTTCATTAATACAGCTATTAATATACTATCTTTAAAAAACTTTAAGTCTGTGACATTATTATTTGGCAAAGGCTCCAATTTTGATTCACCTAAAGTTTCAAAATTATTAAATAATTCATTGTATTTTTTAAATTGAATTTTAGTATTATTATAAAAAAATGGAAATTCATTAATTATATTGTAATAATTATTTTCTAATAAATAATTTTTTACATTTAATAGCCTAAACACTGAATCATTCATTACTTTTGTTTTTTGGGAAATTACGTCAAATTCAAAATTTAAGTTTAATTTTGAATTAATTGGATTACTAATAAACAATTTATTTTTAATAGAATTAGAAAAGAAAACAGAGCTATTACAAGTATCACAAATTATAATTGATTTTAAAGCAGTCTGGTTATTGATTAAGTCAAATTTATTAATATAATTTAAGTTTTTATATTCTGTGTTAAAATATATATTTTCATTTAGAATTTGTAAATCATAATAACTTTTTGATAATGGATTATAAACTCTACCATTGGTTGATTTGAAAATTGCATCTTTTATTTGTGATACTATATTAAAGTTATCATCAAGTACCATAATAGAGTTAGTGCTTCTAATATAAAAATATTTTGAATCATAATTAACAGTGAATATACTATCAATTAAACTAATTTTCTTTACTTCCCAAGTCATCCCTTCGTCAGTTGATTTTATAGAGTATCCATTAACTGAAAAACCAAATATAATATTTTCTAGATTTACTAACTTAATTATTGTCCCAACATTTCCAATTTTACCTTGTTTCCAATTCACACCCTCGTCGGTAGAAATTGTATATCCAGAATTAGTTCCATAGCAGATAATATTGTTATTTGTTACTACACAACCAATTAAGTTAAAAAATTTATTTTTTTCATTTAATTGGTATTTACTTTCAAATTCATTAGAGTAAGTTAATTGTGTAAACAAATAAAGTAGAATTATATATTTCATATTTTACCAATAAAAATAAAGACAAATCCTTCAAAGAATTGTCTTTAAAATAATTATAAATTAATTACAAGGGAATGGTTGCCAACAAAATGAAAAATGATAAGGAGCAATTGCATCAATATACTCACTTGTCGGTGCAGTTGTATCACATTGTGGCGTACCTTGTAATGATGTACCAACCTTTGTTTTTACTAACTTTGGTGGGGTATAGTTGTAGTCTAAGCATGTAGAATATTCAGTTTTGCAAAAATAAATGTCATCGCATTTAAATAATCTAAGTGAAGTTCCTGTATTGTAAATTTGATAACAAAGCGATGAATAAACATATGAAGTTGCTCTTGCAGTGCCAATACAAGGAGGAATAGAGCAAATAATATATTGATTATCAATAATATGTTCCTTTGCCTTTGAAATAAAATCCGGAAAATTAGCAATCATTAAATCAAAACATGAACGATTCTGTGGTTCAAACCAATTAATACTAATCTCTATTGGATTTGTAACTGAACATTTAAAACAATAATCAATAGTGTATGTACACCCACCATAAATAAATGATATTGTTGTTTCAGAAAACCCAGTTGCACACTGTGCCTCTCCTCTCTCAAAACTGCAAGCAAATAATATTGCTACAAACGCAAAAAACAAAAATACTTTTTTCATGAAAACTCCTAAAGAAAATTAATGAATTTAAATAACATTACAAAGCTATAAAAAATAAAAAAACATATTCATAGTAAAAGTTTTCAACAATGCAATATTTATTTTGCAAACCGTTTGCCAAACGGTTTGCATTACACATATTTTAAATTTCATATTTTCGCATAAAATGATTTTTAATACAATTTTATGAGATAATATTATGCAACTTTTAGCAAACCCAAATCACAATTCACTAAAATTAAAAAGTGAATCAGATAAAGACTTTTCTTATTTCTGCAAATTTCTTGAATT
>JAYTXK010000519.1:0-7515 GCA_043743005.1 Ignavibacteriota bacterium | reverse complement strand
AAAATTTTAACAAGTTTGTAAACACCTGCATTTATAATTTCAAACTTGAATTGTTTTTTGATTTTTGGATATGACCAAGTAATTAAAGTTTTTCTATCTTCTACTGATTCAAATATTTTACTAGGTTCACCATAAAGAATATAAATTTTTCCTCTATCTGTTTTTGAACCATCTTTTTCTCCAAGAGATTGAAAATTAAAAAAAGCAAAATCAACTCTATTAAAATATTGGTTAAATGCTTCATTAAATGGTGTTTCAGGTGTTGGGTCTTTAACTGCCCAATATTTATAAAATTTACTATAAACTTCATTTTTAGATCCATCATTCATCATTTGAAATTCATCATCAGTTAGTATATAATACATTGTCTCAATTGCATAGTCAACTTTTTTTAATGTAAGTGGTTTATCTTCCCAAGAAACATTAAAAATAAATATAGAAGTATCTCTGCTACCTTCAACATATATTTTCATTTCATATTTCCCTGGTACAATTTTCTCAGGAGGTAGCTCAAAATCTAATAATCCTAAGTTTTCATTTGTAGGAATTATATTTAGAACTAAATTAGATTTTTCATTTTCTTTAAAATCAATAATTGAATTTGGTCTTAATTTGATTCCAGATGAAAATTGAATTTGATTTTTCCAATTATTTTCATCTTCTTCACTTGCATCTTTTTTACATATATATATATAATTTGCAGATTTATTAGAATAATTAACTGGAACTAATACTCTTGCTCCATTTGAAGAAAAAGGAACTGATTTGCTTAAAATAAATGGTTTTAAATCTTCAAAATAATTTGAATTTGAATAATTGCAGAAAATTGGCTCTGATATTAACTCTTTTGTAAAATCCATAGTAGCATTAAAATCAAATTTTTGATTATTATTTCTTTTTGCGTTGAGATTATTTCCAACAGCATTAAACTTATACTTTCCTTTTTTTAGCACTAAAGTTTTATACCCACTAACGAAGTCTTTTTTAGAGGTAGTTTTTTCGTAATTATCAATAAAAACTGTATCACTCCATTCAATTCTTTTTCTAATAATACCATCATTATCTTTAAATGTAAAATCAACAGAAGGAACAGCAAAATACTTGGACAATGGATTGTTCTTTTGGTATTTTTGTGTAGATAATCCATCATTTGTAATTTTAAAGAAAATAACAACCTTACATGAATCATTATTATTATATGGCATTTGATATGCTTCTACATATAGTTGTTCTCCATAAGAATAATATGCAGATTTATCTAATTGACCAAATAAGTTAGTTGCAAATAAAATTAATATATAAGCTAAATTACGAATTTTCATTTATAAAGTCCTTTAATATGATTGCAGCAGCAATTAAATCTTTTTTTCCTTTTTGACTGCGTTTTTTCTTCTTAGTTCCAGTTTGTATTAAAAGTTGACTAGCTGAAATAGTAGAAAATGATTCATCTTGTAAAAAATAATCCAAATTTGAAATTTCTTTTACTTTTTCAGCAAATTCTCTAATCTTTATTATTATATCTGTTTCTTGATTATCCAATCTTATTGGAATACCAATTACTACAAATCCAATATTATCATTTATTAGTAAGTTCTTAATATCTTCAAATAATTTATTATTTTCTGCATCCAAAATTTTTCTGGGTGCTACAGTTATATGTAATTCATCTGAAGTAGCATAACCAATTCGTTTCAAACCATAATCAAAAGAAGCAATACGTTTGCCTTTATATTTACTTAAATCAATTTTATCAAACATTTACAAAGTTTCTCTATAATTTGAATTAGGTAATTTAAAAATCACTTCAGTTCCCTTGTTTAGTTCTGATGAAATTATTATTTCACCACCATGTTGAACAGCAACATTTTGCATAATCATTGTTCCAATTCCAGTACCACCAGTACCACTTGTAAAAAATGGTTTTATCATTTTTTCTTTCACATCGTTGGTCATTCCAGGTCCATTATCCTTAACTGAAAAATAAATATATCTGGTATCATACCAAGCATTTATAGAAATTTTACCTTGATTATCTTTTATTATCTTAATAGAATTTTCCAAAGCATTTCTTAATGCACGAGATAATTTTGCTTTATCACACACTAAAGGAAAGTTAGACGAATTAAACTCAAATTCAATATTTTTATATAAATCAAAATCAAAATCTTGCTTAATTTCTTCCATTATTTCAAGTGAATAAATAGGAGTTTTGTTCAAACTTTCGCTTCTACCTACTGTAATAATATCTCTAATTCTTTGAATTAAAAGGTTGGACTGATGCAAAATTTTTCTTCTTCTAATGTAATCTGGTGATGTTTCATCAAATTCCATTTGTTCTGCATTTAATCTAATTGTAGAAAGATTTGTTTGCATATCATGTGCAAGTTGAGCCCAATTTGATAACCTTTTTCTTTCTAGTTCTTCTGTTATATCAAGCCCTGTTATTAATAATCCGGTTAAATTACCTGTAATGCCTCTAAGAATTACTATTGAGCAAATATAATCTTTTAAAGTATTATCTTTTATAATACTGATTTTCTGATTAAAATTTTCTCTAAAATTAATTCCTTTTTCAAAAATATTTAAAAGTGGCTTTACATCTACATTTGAACAATAAAATGCAAAGTATTTATTTAGTGGAACATCTGGAGTTATATTTAAAATCCCCATAGCCAAATCATTTAACTTGATTAAATGTCCAGATTTATCAAAATATAATACAAATCCAGTATTAGGTAATTGAATAATTGTATTTAGTAATCTTCTTTGACGAATATAAAGTTGGATGAAAACAAGAATTATTAAAAAAGAAATAAATGGAATTGCATAATATCCTTGATTTGCTAAAAATTTGTAAAACCACCAAAGTTTATTTTTTTCTTTTGAAAAAATAATAGTACCTGATTTTGATGAAAGTATAATTTCTTTTGGACTGATATAATAAATGACATCATTTGAAATTCTTTCACCAATTGGAGGAAATATCTTATATGAAGTAATATTAAAATCTTTATCTAAAATAATTAAACCATTTTTGAAAAGAGCAACAGTTTCTTCAAGATTTGAATAAATACTTATTGGCTCTATAAGTACTTCTGGCAATTTAAATCTTTTTTGCAAATTAGGATTTGAAATATCTTTGTAATGAATTTGGATTATTTGAGAATAATCATTTTCTTTTTGAATAAATGTAAAATTTGTATTTGCTAGTTCAGTAAATGAAATTAAATCTTTTGGATTAAACAAATTTATTTTTGTTTCTATCCAAGTTACTTGTTCTTTTAAGTTACTTAAATCAATAGTCTTAAGATAGACATTTTGAGAAAATTCATTAATTGAAATTAAAATATTTTTATTATTATCAATTATATTCAAAAGTTTGCATTTGCTCTCATTACAATCAATTTTTGTAATTAATTTTGGTTCAAATCCAATTTTATATTCATATATTGCTGAAAATGTACCTAATCCTCTTTGAAAATAAATAATGTTATTAATAAATATAAATGAATTAACATCATCAATTTTCTTTTCTAATTTTTTGCTTATACCATTTATTACAAAAATAGATTTATCAATTTGAATTGTAAAATAGAAATTTATTGTTGATACTTTACAAATATGAATTTTAAAATTCTCAAATTCAATTAATCTATTTATTGGCATATTATTAAATTCGAATACATCATAAAGATTGTAATCTTTAGAATCTTTTGAATTTGATAATATTTCTTTAATTTTATATTTACCATTTTCTTTTACAAGTAGGTCTATATAATTCTTGCCATCTCTATCATTTATATTCCAATCTAATACTTCAAAATTTTCTAAATAACTTGTTGTAACATTTTTTTTAATATCTCCATTCCATAAACTTAAAGTAGTAAAATCAGAGGATAAATCTTTTTTAAACAATAAATTTGGAGCAAATTTAATTAGTTTTGCTCCTTGAAATTCTTCTTTAAATTTTAAGGAAATTGGATATTTATCTTTTGCAGAATAAGCAAAAGATGGAATAAGGTATAAAATAAATAAGCAATATGTAATTTTAGATTTCAATTTTTATTTAAAATGAACCTCTGATACTGAATAAACTCCAACTCCTTCTCCTCTACCAACATATCCCATTTTTTCATTTGTAGTAGCTTTTATATTTACTCTGTTAATGGGGATTCCACAAACATTTGAAATAATTTCACACATATCACTTTTATATTTCATTATTTTGGGTGCTTCCAATACAACTGCAATATCAATATTTATTATCAGTATCAGGAAAGTGTTCTCCAATATCTCCCATTCCAACTGCTCCAAGTAATGAATCCATAACTGCATGAAGCAATACATCTCCATCACTATGAGCAATTGTACCAATTTTAGACTCAATTTTCACACCACCCAAAATCAAACTTTCACCTTCTCCAAGCTGATGAACATCAAAACCAAATCCAATCATTTTTCTATTCCTTTTGCATTTGTTAGAAACTTAATTATTAATATTTCAAAAAAGAAACTTAATTTAAATAAAAATTTAGAACAAACAAAACAAATGCAATTAGTTAAAGAAAAAAAATTGACAGTATCGCAATTAACAGGGTTAATTAAAAGCCAATTGGAAGTTAATTTTGATAATGTAAAAGTAGAAGGTGAAATTTCAAACTACAAACCTCATTATTCAGGTCATAGATATTTTAATTTAAAAGATGAAAATTCTATCATATCATGTGTAATGTGGAAAAGTAGAACTGTAAATTTTAATCTTGAAGATGGACTAAAAGTATCTGTAAATGGTGGAGTTACAGTTTACCCTCCTCGAGGCGGTTATCAACTTGATGTATCAAGTATTAGTACACTTGGCTTAGGAGATTTATATCTTACTTTTGAGCAAATGAAAACAAAATTAGAAGCAAAAGGATATTTTGAAGAATCTCGAAAAAGAGAAATTCCATTATTACCAAAATCAATAGGTATAGCTACTTCAGAAACAGGTGCTGTAATTCAGGATATGCTTGAAACTATTAGAAAAAGATTTCCTGCCTTGAAAGTATATTTTCGTGCAACTGCTGTGCAAGGAGAAGGCTCTTCTAATGACATAGTTAATGCAATAAATGACCTACAATCAACAGATGCTGAAGTTTTGATAATTGGGAGGGGTGGAGGCTCTATAGAAGACCTATGGGCTTTTAATACTGAAATTGTAGCTGATGCTATATTTAATTCAAATATTCCAATTATTTCAGCAGTTGGTCACCAAACTGATTTTACAATAGCTGATTTTGTTGCTGATAAAAGAGCTCCTACTCCTACTGCAGCTGCACAATTAGTAACAAATATTACAAGTGATCATCTTGATTCGCAGTTAATTGAAATAAATAATAATATGCAATTGAATTTGAATAAACTACTTAAAATCAAAAATCAAAATTTATATCAACTTGCAGAAAGAATGAAAGAAAAGAAAGTATTAGAAACTATTAATTATACAAATTTTGAAATTGATGATTTAGAAACTAATCTCAAAAGAATAGTTGAAAATAAATTAAGTAATTCAAAAATCAAAATTAATAATTTATCAAGAGTTATTAATTCTTTACATCCATTTTCTCCATTTGATAGAGGATTTGCATTATTAAAAGCAAATAATGAATATATAACTAACAATAAAAGTCTCAATGATTTTAGTGAAATACAAATAATAAGAAAAAATGAAATCGTTCAAGCAAAAATTGAATATTTAAAGGAAAAATAAATGAAATCGAAAACATTTCAACTTGAAGAAGAAATTAAAAAATTAGAACTAATTGTAAATATGTTAGAAGAAGGAGATTCGAATATTGATGAGCTTTTAGTAAAATATGAAGAAGGAGTAAAGATAATAAAGCAATGTAGAGAGTATCTTTCTAATGCAGAATTAAAAGTGATTGAAATAGGAAAAGCTATTGTTGGGTAATATTCATTAACCTAATTAATTAAAGATCATATTATCAATTATTATTATGTTATTTATAGTTATTTAATATAACTTAATAATATAACAATCTATATTTACAAAATTCGTCAAAGTGTTTTTCAAATAAATTAATTAGTAACGAAATGAAATCTTCTTCTTTAGTAAAGTTAACAATAAATAATGCCGAGTTTTATGCTTATCATGGTGTAAAATCAGAAGAGAAAAAACTTGGTGGCAAGTTTCAAGTTGATTTGGATATGTATTATAATCCAACAAGTGCAATCGTAAATGATGATGTAAATTATGCTTTAAACTATGAAGAAGCTCTATATGTAATCCAACAAATTATTATAGACGAAAATTATAATTTAATTGAAACTTTAGCAAATGATATGCTTCAAGCAATATTTGAAAAGTTTGATCCTTTAGAAAAAGCTACAATTAGAGTAAGGAAATATAATGTGCCTATTCAACAAATAATTAAGTGCATTGAGGTAGAACAAACTATGGAAAGAGTTAAATAATGAGCTTGGTTGGATGCAAAAAATGTTCTGAAGAAGTATTTGTAATTCTATCACTAGGAACAAATCTGGGTGATAGACAAGAAAATATTGATCAAGCATTTGAGTATTTAATTACAAGTGAAATACTGACTAATGCAGTTATGTCTTCATTTTATGAAACTGAACCAGTAGGGATATTAAATCAAGAATGGTTTCTAAATGTTGCAATTGCAGGCTATACAAAATGTAGTCAATATGATTTATTGCAACATTGCAAATCAATTGAATATTCAATAGGTAGAGAAAAAAGAGATAGATGGCATGAAAGGGAAATAGATATTGACATTATACTTTTCGGTGATTCTATTATAAATGAAGAGCATTTAGTAATCCCTCACCCAAGATTGCACAAAAGAAAATTTGTATTAATCCCTGTCTCAGAAATTGCTGGAAATGTATTTGTACCAAATTTAAATCTTACATTTAACCAATTAAATGATGAATGTCTTGATTCTTCTGAAGTTAGAGTATTTGCTTAAAGTAAATTAACTTCTCTTTTTAATTCAATTCCAAATTTTAATGTAACACTTTGAATTATTTTTGAAGAAAGTTCAAAAATTTCAGCTCCACTTGCATTTCCATAGTTTACTAATACCAAAGCATGTTTTTCAGAAACACCAGCATCAGAATTTTCATTTAGTCTTTTTCCTTTCCAACCAGATTGCTCTATAAGCCAGCCTGCTGATACTTTTTTAAACCCATTTATGTAATCAAAAGTTTTAGCATCAAGAAAGTTAGAAATTAATTTATAACAAAACTCATTACTAATAATTGGGTTTTTAAAAAAACTTCCACAATTTCCAATTAGTTCAGGATTTGGCAATTTAGATGTTCTTAATTGAACAACAGTATCAAAAATATTTTTTTGATTAATTTCTAAATTGTTAGATTTAAGAGTATTTTCTAATTCAATATACGATAGATTATATTTAGGTGATTTGGATAACTTATAAATAACAGATGTAATTAAAAATTGTTCTTTTAGTTTATTTTTGAAAATGG
>JAYTXK010000518.1:0-3303 GCA_043743005.1 Ignavibacteriota bacterium | reverse complement strand
CAATATTCTAATGCAATAGGTTCAGTATCCAAACAAGTTACTTTATAATCTGAGGAAAGTATTTTTGCAAATCCACCAGTTCCAGAGCCAATATCAATAACATTATCTCCTTTTTCAAGTGGACATAAAGTTCTGAATATTTTATTTACAATCTTGTTTCTAGCCAAAAACCAGAAATAAGTTTCTTCTATACTAAAATTTGAGTGATATACTACTTCTTGCATACTTTTTTATATTATTAAACAAGTGAATCAATTAGCTTTTTCATTTCCAAACCAGCAGAATGCCAATTTAGTCTATTTTGATATTCTTCAAAAGATGAAATAGCTAATTTAAAATATTTTTCTTTATTTGTAAAATGGTCAATTATAAAATTACAATATTCTTCTGTATTTGTATCTAATGAAAATGTTATTCCATTAATTCCATCTCTAACTACTGTGGGAATCCCTCCACTTTTAGTTGATAAACTTGGTACACCAAAAGAGCTTGCTTCTGCAAAAACAATTCCGTAAGCTTCAGCAATTGAAGGTACTAACAAAAAATGAGTTGTATTAAAAATATCATTTAATTGACTTTTACCTAATTCAGTAGATTTATTTATAAAACCATATTCTTTGATAAAAGTTTTATCCTTTACTAATGCTTTGCAGCCTACAACATGAAGAGTTGTTTTAATACCTTTTCTATTTAACTCTTCTGTTACTTGATATGCTCTTTCTCCACCTTTTCGATACCAGTCAACACCTAAAAATAAGAGAGATAGCTCTGAAAATTCTAAATTATTAATTCTATTTTCAATATCTATTTTCGTTCTATTTACTTGAATATTTGCTCCAAATGGAATAACTTTTACTTTATTTTCATTTATATTATACAATTTAATTGCATTCTCAGCTGCCCAATCTGAAGAAAAAACTATATAATCTGCTTTCTCAAACGCCAATTTTTCAATTTCATTACCTACCTTTTGAGTTGATAGCAAATAATTACTTGTTGCAGGATAAAAATTAATTAAACCATTAAAAGAAATATCAGCCCAAATTATTATAGGACATTTCTTATTAATAAATGCAATAAATGAAGAACCACAGCAAACCAAAACTTTTGGATTTGAAACGCTAACTCTTTTTGAAATTTCATTTCCATAACTTTTACTTATCAATAATTCCCTATCATATTCTATTCTTTTGTCAATTATTTTAAGTAGAGTTTTTTTCAAAATAAAATAATACTTGAAAGGAATATTTAGTTTGTCAATTATATCTACTTTATATCCAACTGATTCTAAAGATTCAACCATATTTAATACAGTACCCGACCAATTGCGAATACTTTTAGCATCACCATTATATATAAAACCAATATTCATATTAACTAGTTCTTTTAAATTGTTTATCAAAATCTGACAATGTGTAATTTAAAATAACTGGTCTGCCATGTGGGCAAACATAGGGTGTTTTACATTTCATTAAGTTTTCTATTAAAGCTTTCATTTCATTATATTCTATTTTCTGCCCTGTCTTGATTGCTGATTTACAAGCAAAAGTAGCAGCAAGATTATCTCTTTTACTTGAATGTCTAATTTCTTGAAATTCATCAAACCCCTCTAAAATTTCTTTTAAGGCATTTGTTTCATTTCCTTTATTTATATCTAAAGGTACTCCATTAATAATTACATCATTGCTTATTATTTCAAATTGGAAACCTAAATCTTTGAAATCATTTTCCATTTCTTTCAACAAACTCAGTTCGCCAGAAGTAAGCATTAGATTTGTTGGAAATAAAAGGCTCTGAGAAGTAGCAAATTCTTTATTCATTGTTTCTATAGCTTTTTCATATAGAACTCTTTCATGAGCATTGTGCATATCTACAATTAATAGACCTTTCTCTGTTTGTACAAAAATATACTTATTGTGCAATTGCCAAAAATTTGTTGCTTCTTTAGTATCATCAGAAAAGCTTTGATAATCTAAATTCGAATTTGTAATTTTATTTAAAATATCATTTTGTGAAACTGAATTATTACCAAATATTTCATCAAATGCAGATTTTTGAGAAGGGAAATTGTTTCTATTTAAGCCATTTTCATTAAAATTTGATCTTGAATTTTTATTTTCAAATACTTCACCAGTTTGAGTATTAACTAAGAACTTATTTTCTATATTCTGAAAGTTTGTTTCAAATGGAACTTCTGAAAATTGTTGTTTTAAATTAATTGAAGGAGTTAGATTGTAATTTTCCAAAGCATTATTTACTGCTTTTTTAATTGCATTATAAATTGCTTGTTCATTTTCAAATTTCACTTCATTTTTTTGAGGATGAACATTTACATCAAAAGTTTCAACATCAAGTTCCAGAAAAAGAATAAACATTGGCTGCATGCTTTTATCAAGAAGATGTTCAAATGCAGCAAAAACAGAATGACTTAATGACCTTGAAACAATACTTCTTCCATTTAAAAAAAGATATTGACCAGATTTTGACAACTTAGCTAAATGGGGTTGACCAATAAAACCATATATTTTTATAAAACCATTTTCAGAATAAACTTCCATTAAAGATTTAGAAGCATTTACTCCTAAAAGATCAGAAATTCGTTGGAATAAATTGGCTGGCTTTACATCAAATATCAAATTATCATCATCATAAAATACAAATCTAATATTATGGTTACATAAGGCAAATTTAAACATTGTCTCTGAAATATATCTAAATTCGGTTAAGTTTGATTTTAAAAATTTTCTTCTTGCTGGTACATTATAAAATAAATTTCTAACAAAAATCTGAGTGCCTATTTCACAATTAATTGCTTCAATTTTAGGCTCTTCATTTGGAATTGAAGTTAAAGTATAGCCAATATCAGAATTTACTTGTTTGCTTCTAATTTCAACATTTGCAACAGCAGAAATTGAGGCTAATGCTTCACCTCTGAAACCTAGTGTTTTGATTTTTTCTAAATCTTCTTGAGTTTTTATTTTACTTGTAGCATGTCTTTTAATAGTAAGTGGCAAATCATCATAAGAAATGCCTAATCCATTATCAACAATATGAATTAACTGTTTGCCTGCACCCTTTACAAACACTGAAATTGTAGTAGCTTTAGCATCAATAGAATTTTCAACAAGCTCTTTGATTATTGATTCTGGCTTTTGAACTACTTCGCCTGCTGCAATTTGATTTGCAATAAAATCAGGCAATATCTGTATTATATTGTTATTAGTTTGTAACAAAGTTAAAAATTGATAAATATTAAACACAATATTAGGGAATTAATCCCTAAAGTTTTCAACAAATTTCATA
>JAYTXK010000517.1:0-6963 GCA_043743005.1 Ignavibacteriota bacterium | reverse complement strand
AAGATATTGGATATACAAATTTATTTGGTATTGAAATATCAGAAAGTATGGCAAAAGCATCTAAAATACTTTGCCCAATAGCTGATATTAAAAAATATGATGGCAAAGATACTCATTTTGCAGATTCATATTTTGATTCAGTAATCTTATTAGGAATTTTAACCTGTATTCCAGAAAATCAACACCAAATAAATACTATTAAAGAAATTTATAGAATACTCAAACCTAATTCATATCTATTTGTTTCTGATTTTCTTTTAAATTCTGACGAAAGAAATACAATTCGTTATAAAAGTTTTGAAGCCAAATATAAAAGCTATGGAGCATTTGAATTAGAAAATGGCATTGGATTAAGACACCATTCAAAAGAATGGATATTGGAACTTTTAAGTATGTTTAATTTAATTAGTTATAAAGAGTGCATTTATAAAACAATGAATAGTAATTATTCAAATGGATTTTTATTGATTTGCAAGAAATAGAATTAAAAATAGTAGGTATAAGCAAAGCAAAAAAGAGAGGGTCTTGTTTTGTAAATTTTGCTAATGGCGATTGGATTTTGATTAATACTGATTTAATCTTAAAATTTAATTTACAGAATGGCAAAGTTATTTTAAAAGAAATTGTAAAGCAAATTGAATCTGAACAAAATCTTATTGAAGCAAAGCAAAGAGCCTTAAGTTATGCTACTTACAAGCCTCGAACAGTAAAACAAGTAAAAGAAAAACTAAAAGAGCTTAAATTTGAATCAGAATTAATTGATATATGTATAAATTTTCTATTTGAGTTTAATTATTTAGATGATGAAAAATTTGCATTTACTTTTGCAAAAGATTATAAAAATCTAAAACCAGCTTCTGCTGAAAAAATCAAACAAGAACTTATAAAAAGAGGTATAGGTAAAATCTTGGCAGAAAAAGCAGTTGAAAATTTATTTTCAGATGATGAAATGTTAAGTCAAATCGAAAAAGCATGTGATAAAAAGCTAAGAATGTTACAAAACAAACCAAAAGAGCAAATCAAAACTAAACTTATCTCATATCTTCAAAGACAAGGATTTGAATGGAGTTTAATAAAACAAGCAATTGAAAAACATAAACTAAATTAAAACTGAAACTTATAGTTCCCAAATTCAGGATAAGTATATTTAGTATTATTTGTTAAGGTTATAATATTAAATTCAGTATTTTCAAAGAAATAAAAATCCTTAATTTCTACTATTATAACATCAGAAAAAAGGAATCTAAATTGAATATTATTATTTGAAGTATTTATGCTAATTTCTTGATTTTCTATATTTATAGAATATTTATTATGTAATTCACGTACTTCTATTTTATCATTATCATTCAGTCGATTTTTTAAATCAATTCTTAAAGTAAAGCAATCATTTGTTTTTCCATAATGTAATGCAGATAATATTTCACCTGAAGTATGCATTGCACCTGAATTACTCAATTTTGGAATTATTAAACCTGCATTTTCCCATTGAAAATCATGAATGTAATAATCAAAATTTGGATATATTTCAGATTTTGGCAATTTACTTTCAATTAAATCATAAAGCATTATTGCTTTGTTTACTTCCTCAGGTACTTCAATTTCTAATGATTCATAAATTTTTTTAATATAATATCTAAATAAAATATCAAAATCAAATCTATTTGGTGCATTATGCTCATCTCCAAACCACCAGCACCAATCTGAACCTTCAGCAACATAAGCATATTCCAAAGCACTTTGATATTTTTTAATGTTACTTTCTTTGTAAACTTCAATAGCTTCTCTTGCATTTGTCAATAGTCGCCAAGCTTGTTTATCTTCATTATGTCCTATCCAAATATCAAAATTTGCATTTATCCATGAGCCGGGATGGATATTTGTAATTTTGTTTTTTTCTAATACTTTTGGTGCATCTATTAGCCTAATTGTTTCTATTAGTTCTGAACTTTCTAATCTTTCAAATAGATTTTTTAAAAAGTAAATACCATTATGTCTGTAAAATTCCCAACAGTTTTCACCATCTAATATTATAGTTAATACTGTATTATCTAATTCATTTTCTGAATATAGATTTATTATGTGATTTCTTTTATTTTCAATAATTTGAATTAAATCATTTACAGCATCATTTTCATTCCAGTTTGAATAAGTAAATCCAATTTTATCAGAAATTTCAGTATCTCTAAAAAAGATGTTAACCTCATTATTTTCTGATGAATATGAAAATGGAAAATATTTTGAATTATCGTTTTTATAGTCATGAATAGATTTTGAAAGGATTTGCTCATCAGTAGCAATATTATTTATACCATTATTAATTAACATATTAATAACTTGATTTGAAACAGAACCTTCACTACTCCAATATGACTTAGGTTTAATATTAAAAATCTTATAATAATAATCATTTGCCATTTCAATTTGCTTTTCTGCATCTTGAGGAAAAGCAAAATTATGCTCTATTGCACCTTTATTTGAATTGGTTTGCAATGCAATATTTGTATCGCAAATTAAAGGTAAAATAGGATGATAAAATGGAGAGCATGATACTTCAATTAATCCATCTGATTGCAATTCTTGATAAAGAGGAATTATTTTTCCAAGTATTTCTAAATGATAATTCAAAACAAAATATTTTTCTTCTTCTGTAAAATTACTTCCTTTATTAAATAGTTCAAATATTTTAGTATTTTGTCTTGATATTTCTCCAATCCAAGTAAGATTATACCACACTTGTAAATCAAGCCAGTCAATATTTGAAAATTCATTTATTACATTACTATTATTTAGATTTTTTTCATAAAGTTCATTATATCTTTGATAAGGCAATATCATATTTTGATAATTGCAAACAAAAAACTGGTTTAGAATTTCTTTTTTTTGTGAATAATTTAATTCATTTGCAGGAATTTCAGATAATATTTGAACTCTATCTTTACAATTTCCAGTAATATAATCTTCAATCTGAATTAAAAGTGATGGTACTAAATTAATAGTTTGTTTAAGTTTTGGAAATTCTTTCAGTAAAGCAGGCAAATCATAATAATCTTTTACTCCATGAAATCTTACCCATGGTAAAATAAACTCATTTTCAACCTTGTAATATGGTTGATGTTGATGCAAAAGAAAGGCTAACTTAAGTTTTTTCATTAATTTAGAAATTTAAACCGAAACTAATTCCATATACTAATGAGAAGTGACGATTAACTAAGTCAATTGATGCAATTGGTTCTATATAAAAATCTTTATATTGGAAAGAATATGAAGTACCAAAACGCAACATCATATTAAATTTATTTCCAGAATTATCATTATTTACTTTATTTTTATAATTAATTTCAGTTGAATCTAAAGTAGGATATTGAATTATTCTAATTCCAGGAGCAGCAAAAAATCTCCAGTTTTCATTTAAGTGAATATTAAGTGATATTGCAGCACAATATTCTGGATCAGTACCAAAAGCAGTTTCTGCAATTAGTCCTACACCAATTTCTGGTTTTGTATCTACAAAGGCAAACATATATTCCACACCAACACTTGGCGAAGTATGTTTCTCAAGCATATCTGTAGTTCCACCAACAAAAATTCTTGGGAAGTGTCTAAATTCTTCTGACTTTAATACACTAATTGTTAATAATAATAATATTATAGTTAGTTTTTTCATCTCAATAACCTTAGTTTAATATCTTAAGCAAATACAAATAACTAAGAAAAATGAATTTTTAATCTTAATTTTGTAAAGTATTCACTAACTATACAATCAAAACTATGCCAAAATTTGAGAATTACATAAATGGTGCATTTGTAGCACCAAAAGATAACCATTATTTTGATAATATTTCACCTGCAAACAACAATGATATAATTGGACAGTTCCCACTTTCAAGCAGTTCTGATGTTGATGAAGCTGTTGCTTTTGCAAAGTTAGCATTTAAATCTTGGAAAAATATGCCAGCACCTAAGCGTGGCGATATTTTAAGAATTGCTGGCGATATATTTACAAGACGCAAAAAAGAATTGGCTAAAATTATGACACGTGAAATGGGAAAGCCTACTTTTGAAACTGAAGGTGATGTGCAAGAAGCAATTGATACTTGCTATTATGCTGGGTCAGAAACAAGAAGGTTGTTTGGGCATACAGTACCAAGCGAAATGAATGAAAAAATTAATATGTCATTTCGCACACCAATTGGAGTATGTGGTATTATTACAGCTTGGAATTTCCCTATTGCAGTTCCTTCTTGGAAAATTATTCCAGCTTTAGCTTGTGGAAATACTATAGTGTGGAAACCAAGCGAAGATGCACCTCACTCTGGAATTATATTCGCTGAAATTTTAGAAGAAGCTGGTGTGCCTGCAGGAGTATTTAATGTTGTGCAAGGAGATGCAAAATGTGGTCAAGCGATTGTAAACCATATTGATGTAGCATTAATTGGATTTACTGGCTCTACTCAAACTGGTACTGCTATTGCAGAAGTTTGTGGTAGAATGAATAAAAGAATTTCACTTGAAATGGGTGGTAAAAATGCTCAAATCATTATGAACGATGCCAATCTTGAACTTGCAGTGGAAGGTGCTTTGTGGGGTGCTTATGGTACAACTGGACAAAGGTGTACTGCTACTTCAAGATTAATAGTTCATTCAGAAGTTTATGATAAAGTAATTGATATGATTGAAAGTCAAGCAAGTAAATTAAAACTTGGAGATGGATTAATTTCTGAAACTCAAGTTGGACCTTTAATAAATAAAAAAGCTTTAGATAAAATTCTTAATTATATTGAAATTGGAAAATCTGAGGGTGCTAAGTTAGTTTTTGGTGGTGAAAGAGTTGCAAATGCTAATTTAGAAAATGGTAATTTCATCAAACCTACCCTATTTAAAGATGTTACTCGAAATATGAGGATTTTTCAAGAAGAAATTTTTGGACCAGTGCTTTCAGTAAGTAAATGTAATTCACTTGATGAAGCAATAGAGCTTGCAAATGATTGTAAATATGGACTATCGTCTTCTATATTTACAAATGATGTACGTTCTGCTTGGGTAGCAACAAAAGAGCTTGAAGCTGGAATTACTTATATTAATGCTCCTACTATTGGTGCAGAGGCTCACATGCCATTTGGTGGAGTAAAAGGTACAGGAAATGGACATAGAGAAGGTGGCTGGACTGCTTTTGAAATCTTTACAGAATGGAAAACAGTTTATGTGGACTATTCAAATAAACTTCAAAGAGCACAAATAGATAATTATTAAAATCAAAATATTAATCATAATAAATAAATATTAAAAATGAAAATCTTACTTTTAGGTAGTGGTGGAAGAGAACATTCTTTGGCTCTTGCACTATCAAAGTCTAAAAAAATAATAAAAGAAAACTTGTATGTTGCTCCGGGTAACCCAGGTATTTTTGAAATTGCAACTTTCGCAGATTTAAATATTAATAATCATAGTGAAATTGTTGAATTTTGTGAATCTCACAAAATTGAATTGGTCATAGTTGGACCTGAACAACCACTTGCTGATGGAATTGCTGATGTTTTGAAATTAAACGAAATTCCTTGTTTTGGTCCTTCAAAATATGCTGCTCAGTTAGAATCTTCAAAAGGTTTTGCAAAAGATTTTATGGCAAAATATAAGATACCAACTGCAAATTTCAAAAAGTTTACGATTGAAAATCGTACTGATGCTCATAATTATATTGATGAATTAGGGCTTCCATTAGTTATAAAAGCTGATGGACTTGCTGGTGGAAAAGGAGTAATAATTCCTGAATCATTTGCCGAAGCTCATAATGACTTAGATGAGCTATTTAATGGACAATTTGGTGAAAATAACACTTCTGTGGTTATTGAAGAATTTATGCAAGGTGAAGAGGCATCTATTTTTGCAATTTGTGATGGTAGTGATTTTATTACTTTACCAGCTTCTCAAGATCATAAAAGAATTGGTGATGGTGATACTGGCAAAAATACTGGTGGAATGGGTGCTTATGCTCCAACAAAAATTGTAACAGCTGAAATTCTTGACCAAGTTCATAATAATATAATTTCTTCTGTTCTTGAAGGTATGAATTTTGAGGGTCATCAATTTATTGGCTGTTTGTATGTTGGGTTGATGATAAAAGACGGATTTGCTAAAGTTGTGGAATTTAATGTAAGATTTGGCGACCCTGAAACTGAGGCTGTTTTATCACTAATTGATGGGGATTTTGCTAAATTACTTTATTCGTCTGCACTTGGAAAAATAAATAAAAGTTCTATAACAATCAATGAAAATAAATCAGCTTGTACTGTTATTTTAGCTTCAAATGGTTATCCAGGACATTTTGAAAAAGGATTTGAAATTACTGGTTTAGAAAATAATTCAAATGATAATCAAATAATTTTTCAATGTGGTACAATAAAAGAAAATAACCACATTAAAAGTAATGGTGGAAGAGTACTTGCTATTACAGCTATTGAAAAGGACTTGCAAAATGCAATAAATTCAGCTTATGATTTAGTTGAAAGAGTTAATTTTGAAAATAAATATTTTAGAAAAGATATTGGATTTAAAGGAATTTAAAAAATCTAATATTTTACTATGTTTGTAAATTTACTTTTCAAAGAACGAATTAAGAACCCCACCTAAATCCTCCCCAGTAGGAGAGGACTTTAAGAAAATCTACTATAAAATCACTTTGTTATTTATCAAGCACTTACGTTATTTTTTGCAGGGGTCGATTGACCCTTTGCAGTAATTTATGCTATTTTTTTCGTGTCATTCTGAATGAAATGAGAAATCAAGAGTTTGGTATTTGATTTTCAAAGAGCAAATTAAGAACCCCACCTAAATCCTCCCCAGTAGGAGAGGACTTTAAGAAATTCTACTGCAAAATCATTTTGTTATTTTTCAATGATTTACTTTAATTTGACTTGCAGTTTTGCAGTAATTTATGCTATTTTTTTCGTGTCATTCTGAATG
>JAYTXK010000516.1:0-1938 GCA_043743005.1 Ignavibacteriota bacterium | reverse complement strand
CTGACCTCACCCCAAACCCCTCTCCACGTCTGCAGATGGGCTTAATACAAAAATCCAGTGCAAAATTACTTTCTTATTTTTCAATGACTTATGTAATATTTTGCAGTGTTTTGCAGTAAATTACACTTTTTTTTTAGTTGTCAACCTGAACTTGATTCAGGTTTTTACTGTATTTGCTTTTTCAAAAAGCTTTCCTGACCTCACCCCAAACCCCTCTCCACGTCTGGAGATGGGCTTAATACAAAAATCCACTGCAAAATTACTTTTTTATTTTTCAATGACTTATGCGATATATTGCAGTATTTTGCAGTGAAATAGGCTATTTTTTTAGTTTTAAACCTGAACTTGATTCAGGTTTTTACTGTATTTGCTTTTTCAAAGAACATTTTTAACACCCCGTCAGTCTTTTGGACTGCCACCCCTCTATTTAGTCGTAGCCTAAGGAGAGGGGAATTATAATGCTATTTTTTTTGTAATGGGTCAGCAACTTGTTTATTACTGATATTTCGCTCCTAAGGAGCTAAAGAAACCACTGCAATTGTAACTATTTAATAAATTAACCACTTAAATAATATCTTTGCAGTTTTGCAGTGAATTACGCCAGTAATTTGTCTTCCACCATCTGGATTAGTATTTTTTTTCTTCACTCTGAATAAAATGAGAAGACTAAGTGTTTGGAATTTACTTTTTAAAAGAATAATAATTGCAAATTTATCAAAAATAATACTTACAACAAGAAAACGGTTTGCAAAATATACTAGTATATTATTATACTACAAATAATTATTTTCAAATAATTTTAAATTATCTTTTATTATAAAGTTTACAATGTCTTGCGGATTAAGCTTTTTCTTTTGCTAATTTAATAATAAAAATTTCAACCTCAGCATCTAAATAAATTGGAATATTTATATTTGCATCTTTATTATAAAATTTTGCTCTTTCCCCTTTAGAGAAATCATGTTCTTTTTTCATTAAATCACTTTTTTCTATATTACTATACTTTTAGTTTCATTTTTATTCCCAATCAAAAAATAAAATTACTGATTCCAAATTAAATTAATATCATAGAATTTAAAATTAGTATCACTTGAAATAATTGATAGGTTTTCAATTATGGATTGTGATATTATTAATCTATCAAAAGGATCTTTATGATAAAATGGTAGATCAACAATATTTATCAAATGATTAGGTAAAATTTCTAAAATATTTATATTCATATTTTCGATTATTACAAATAATTCATCAAGTTTGAATGGCAATAATAGTTTCTTGATACTTAATTTAATAGCAATTTCCCAAATAGAAACAGAACTTACATATACAATATTTTCAGGATTTATTAATGATTTAATTATTACAGCTGGTATTCTAGTATTATCAATAATAAGCCAAATTAATATTTGAGTATCAATTAATTACTTCATGGCATATACTCTTTCAATTCTTCTAATGGTTCATTAAAGTCATCTGAAATCCACCCTAGCCCATTATACTCACCAAATTTTCTTTCAATCTTATTTTCAATTGATTCTTGCAAATCCAAAATTAATTTTTGCTTTTCATCTTTTGGTAATAAATACGCAAGATTAAGAATTTGTTTATATCCTATTGTTATCTGAGTTTGCATATAATTATCCTTATATTTTGTAAATTAAACGAGGAAATATTTCATTTATTTTAAAGTATTTGTAATCCATATTCACCTATTCCCTCTCAATTGTACCTGGGGGTTTGTTATAACATTAATACACCAGTATATCAATTGATTACAAATAATTATTTTCAAATAATTTTAAATTATCTTTTATTATTAAGTTTACAATTTCTTGTGGATTAGATTTTTTCTTTTTTGCTAAATTAATAATAAAAATTTCAACTTCAGCATCCAAATAAATTGGAATATTTATATTTGCATCTTTATTATAAAATTTT
>JAYTXK010000515.1:0-3233 GCA_043743005.1 Ignavibacteriota bacterium | reverse complement strand
TTAAAGTAAGTGCTTGATAAATAACAAAATGATTTTGCAGTGAATTTTCTTAAAGTCCGCCCCTTTCGGGGAGGATTTAGGTGGGGTTCTTAATTAGTTCTTTGAAAAACTAATACCAAGCACTTGATTTCTCCCAATTGGTCGAAATGACGAATTAAAACAGCCATATTCACTGCATAATACTGCAAAAACATGCGTAAGTCATTGATAAATAACAAAATGATTTTGCAGTGAATTTTCTTAAAGTCCGCCCCTTTCGGGGAGGATTTAGGTGGGGTTCTTAATTAGTTTTTTGAAAAGCAAAAATTAGAATCCCAATTGAGTTGGTAATTAAGCATAATGCTCTAAAATTATCATAAATCGATAATAAAACCTGTAAAATGGTACAAAAGCAATTAATTTAATTTATTTCGTCAATTATTTGAGTTATTGATGAAAAATATGAAAAATGTACTTATAATTGCTTATTATTTTCCTCCTTCAGGTGGACCCGGAGTACAGAGAGTATTAAAACATGTAAAATATTTGAAGGAGTTTGGTTGGAATCCAATTGTATTAACAGTATCTAATGGTCAATTCCCAGCAATTGATGAATCTTTATTGAAACAAATTCCAAATGATATTATTGTAGAACGAACAAAAATATTAGAACCTTATGATATTTATAGATTGCTAACAGGAAAGAAAAAAGGTGATGCAATTGATGTTAATGTAATTAAAAAAGATAATCAAAAAGTAAATTGGAAAGAAAAAATAGCAGAGTTTATTCGTGCAACATTTTTTATTCCTGATGCTCGAATTGCTTGGATTTTCACAGCAAACAAAGCAGTTGATGAAATTATTAAAAAATATAATATTAAAGCTATTTATAGTTCATCACCTCCTTATACTTGTTCTATAATAGCTCGTAGAGCCAAGAGAAAGTACAATCTTCCTTGGATTGCAGGTTTTCGTGATCCTTGGACTGGCTTTATCTCTTCACCCAAAAGGTGGCTATTACCAAGAATCATTGATAAGAAAATGGAATATACTACTTTCAATGAAGCTGATTATGTGGAATGTGCTTGGGAAGGAATTATTAAAGATGCTTTAGGAAAATATCCAAACTTGGATAAATCTAAATTTATTCATGTTCCTAACGGTTTTGACTCAAATGATTTCCCTTATATTGAAAAAAAAAGAAATGATAAATTCACTTTAACTTATACTGGATCACTTTATGGTAGGCGAAATCCAAGCAGTTTATTTCAAGCAATAGAAAAGTTAATTTCAGAAAAGAAAATTAATTCAGAAGATATTCATTTGAGATTTGTAGGGAGATTTGGTGCAGAAATTGAAGAAATGTATAACAATGCAAGTTTTAAAAATATTATTGAAGTTCTTAATTATGTTCCACATCAAAAAAGTATAGAATATTTATTACTTTCAGATACTTTACTTTTAATAGTAGATGAATCAAAAGAAAGTGAAGAGATTGTACCTGGCAAAGTATATGAATATATTGGTTGCAACAAACCAATAATTGCAATTGCACCTCAAAATTCAGCAATAGCTGAATTAATTAAAGAAACAAATGCTGGTGAAATTGCACATCAAAGTGAAATTGAAAAAATTGCTAACATTTTTGAAAAATATTATTTTTATTGGAAAAATAATTCTTCTGATTACTCGCCATTAAAAAGTGAGATAATTAAATATGAAAGAAAAAATGCTTCAAAAAAATTAGCAGAACTATTAAATTTATTAACAAACGAAACTAAATAATAGAGAATAAAATGGAACAAAAATTATTAATAGTGCTACATACTTTAGGTGCTACAATTTGGGTAGGGTCTTTGCTTATAACAACTTTTGGAGTATTACCAAAGGCTTTAAAAACAAAGAACCCACAATTATTAGCTGATTTTGAAAATAATTTTAGTATATTAAGTATGATTGCACTGACTATGCAGATAATTACTGGATTTAGAATGGCAATGCTATATGCTCCAGTATCTCAATGGTTTGCAACTGATAATGTACATAGTTACTATATTCAATTAAAATTAATGCTACTTTTGATTACAATTCTAACTTTTATTTTTAATAGAATATTTGTTGTTAAAAAAGCAAGTTTAGAAAATTTAAATCAATATGCAATTCACTTAATTTTACTTACTTTAACTTCTGTTATTTTAGTTCTTGTTGGATTAAGTTTTAGATTAAATATAATATAGGAATTTATGATTGTTGGAATTGGAATAGATTTAATAGAAGTGAAACGTATTCAAGAATCAATTGAAAAATACGGACCTCGATTCTTAAATAAGATATTTAGTGAAACTGAGCAAGAATATTCAAATCAATTTGGAGAGAAACAATATGTGCATTATGCTGCAAGGTTTGCCACAAAGGAAGCATTTAGTAAAGCAATTGGAACTGGTGTTACTCAAGGATTTAAATTCAAAAATGTATCTATTAAAAATATTGAATTTGGTAAGCCAATTTTAGAACTTCATGAAGAAATGTTTGAAAGATATGGTCATTTGAAATCACATATTTCACTGACTCATACTGATACTAATGCAGCAGCAGTAGTAGTATTGGAAGAATAAAAACTAAATATTTAGAATTTGTCTTCTTCATTTCTAAAAATGAAATTAAAAGAAGTTAGTGAACCATAACATTTTGTAATATATGATTGTAACTTAATTTTTTCTCCATCAGACATTTCTTTATTAGAATTTACTTGCATTTCAAGTACTCTTAGGTTATCTCTAATCATAATAATTTTATGTAACATTTTTTCAATTGGTATTTCATGTTCATTCAAATTTTTATCATAAGGAACAAATTTAACAGTACCACTTTCCCATTTTGGAGCTAAATCTGCATCATTTTGTGAATTAATTTCTTCAGCTAAAAATTTAGCTATCATTCTCATTTCTTGAATTTCCATAATTTATATACTCCAATGTCCTTTTTCTGGATGATGTAAATTATATCTATCACTACCTATTTGAACAAAAACTGTTCTAGAAATATCTCCACCAACTTCTTCAGCAACAATTTTAATTCCATTTTTAAGTAATCCAGCTTTTACTGCTAAATGGTTTCTCTGACCTATTCCAAAGAAATCGCTAATTTCAACTCTGGTTTTAGCTCCTCCAGCTAATTTAGCTGTTATGTTTTTGGGATTGCATCCAATTTCAAACATTTTATCTAACATAGTTTTTAAAGCACTATCAGCAAAA
>JAYTXK010000514.1:0-21478 GCA_043743005.1 Ignavibacteriota bacterium | reverse complement strand
CCGTGAAAGGGCGATGTCCTAACCATTAAACGATGGGACCAATTTCTAAAAAATTAGATTACAAATTTAAGAATAATTTCTGTAAATTGCAAGAAATAAATTATTAAATTGAGAAATAACTAATTTGTACTTTGTTTTATTAATTACTCTAAGTCTTGTACTGTTAATTATTTATAAGGTTAAAATGGAAAATATTTCAAACAAAATACTTGTGATTGGCATTACTGGATGTATTGGTAGTGGTAAATCTACTGTTGCCAAAATTATATCTCAATTTGGATATAATGTAATCTCATCTGACGAAAATGCTAAATTGCTTATGAATAATAATCAAAAAATAAAATCAAAAATCAAAAATGAATTAGGCACTGAATATTACACTTCCGATGGAATTATAGATTCAAATAAAATAGCAGAAATTATATTTGGTCAAAATACTAAAAACAAAGAATTTCTTGAAAAATTGAACAAAATTGTTCACCCTGAAGTAATTGAAAAAATGATTGATGAAATTGAAGTTTTATATAATCAAGGTGAAAAAGTTGTTTTTGTTGAGAGTGCTTTAATGTTTGAAACAGGACTTTTTGAAGGATTTGATTATATAGTTACTGTCAATGCTACTAAGGATGTTTTAATAAAAAGGACTATGGAGCGTAGTAATCTTACAAAAGAACAAGTTGAAGCAAGACTTAAAAGTCAAATGAGTGCAGAGGACAAAAAGAAATATGCAGACTTTGTTATTGAAAACTCCAAATCTATTACGGATTTGGAGCAATCAATAAATTTTTTACTACCAATTTTAGTAAATCTACCTCCAAAAGAACTATCAGATGAAGAAGAATAATTTGAATTAGTTATTAAATGATTTTTCAATTAAAATAGCTTTAGGAAATAAGATATTATTCTCTAAATGAATATGTCTATGTAAATCTTCCTGAAAGTCTTTTAACATTTGAAACGTAACTTTATAGGTTGTACATGCGTCTTCCGGTGGCATATAGTTTTTTGTTAATTCACTAATTTTTGCAATTCTTTCCCCTTCAGCTGTATGCTCTTCTTCCATTATGGTTATTGGATTTGTTATTGTTTTAAAATGAGGTGATGTATTTGCTAATTTGTTGCTTTTAGCATTTATCATTGATTTAATATAAGGAAATAAAACAAGCTCTTCTTTTTGCATGTGAGTAGCAAGATTAATTGATATTTGCTTAAATAGTTCATTTATTTCAAAAAGTTCAGGGTGATTTGCACCATGCACTTTACAAAGCTTTGTAATATATTGGTTAAGTATAGGAGTTTTTTCAACTATATATTTATGATGTATATTAATAATATAGTCAGAAAGAAAATCAAGTGACCAAGAATTGTAATCTATATCTTGAGATTTTATTGAATTAGAAATTTGATTTAATTCAATATTAATTTCATCTGGTTTTGTATTCTTATTTTTACAAGCTTCTTCTAAAGTTCTATTGCCTTTGCAACAGAAATCAATATTGTATTTAGAAAAAATAGCGGCTGTTCTAAAGTCGGTTGCAACAATTTCACCAATTGTAGTATTCATTTTAAGTCCAATTTAATAATTTTAAAATATTTTAGTATATTAACAGATATAAAGACATTTTTCTCTGTTATTTATTTTTAAAATTTATAATAATTATATAAGCAAAGTTAATATTTATGTAAAATACTTATTAGTATCTATTAAAATATTAATAATTTAAATGATTTTTTATTAAATACTAAATATAATACAATTATTGATTTAATCCACTTTTCAATATTGACATAATATCATAGAAATCATCTTCCAAAAGAGTTCCATTGCGAAAAGCAAGTTCAGCTGTTACTAATCCCATTTGGCAGTAAGGTCTTAGCAATTCTGGTTTATCTCTCATTGCATCGATATGAATTGAAATTGTCTCTTTGTCGCCACGAGCAATTGGTCCAGTAAGAGGTAATTCATCATTTTTAAATGATTTTAGATTGTTTTGTATAGTTGTTTTTGCAATAGTTGCAAGCAATTCTTCTTCATTTAGGTTGATTGACTTTGCGATTTGATTGGCTAATTGCATAATAGGAGTTATATAATTAGATGCAACTACAGCTGCAGCATGGTATAAAGCCTTATTATTAATAGCTTCAACAGTTAATTTTAGGGGTATGCCTTCTAATACTTCAATTAAATTTGAAAAAGCTGAAAAGTCTTCTTCTTCACATTCAATTCCCCAAGTAACATTTTTAAAGGAATTGTCATTTTCATAATAGAAAGTTTGAAAAGGGTGTAAAGAGGCAATTTTAGCACCTTTATCCTTTGCACATTGCATTATGTTTGCGTTTTGAAATCCAGAGCAATGTACTAAATAAACTCCATTTAATTTGTAATCTAACCTTTTAGCAAGTTCATCTGTAAAAACTTTTATTTCTTTATCGCTAATTGCTAATATAATAAATTTTGGTATAATATCAATTTCTTCAATATAAGATTTAATAATTTGAGAATTGAATATCTTATTTATTACATTTAATTTTGAATCTTGAGAGCGAGTTAATACCCATCTAAGTTTTGAATTTTTATTGAAGACATTAATTAATGACATACCAAGCATACCAGCACCAACAATCCCAACAGATAATTCATTTAAAAATAATTCCAAATCAGGATTTACTTTTTCAAAGTCATCTTCTAAAAATAGTTTAAAGTCTTCCATAAATGTTTTATTTGAAACTTAATATAGATACTTCGGAGTATAATTCCAAAGTAATCTGAGAAACCAAATATTTAATTAATTTTAAATTAAACCAGCTTCTTTCAAAGCATCTTTCATTAACTTTTTATTTTCAGGTTTGATAGGAACTAATGGCAATCTATAATATTCTTTGCAATATCCCATTAGTGCAAGAGCAGCTTTTACAGGAATTGGATTAGACTCTATAAAATTCAATTTCATCAAATCGAATAATTTATAATGTAGATCATTTGCTTGTTTCATTTTACCAGCAAGAGCAAAACGAACAGAATCGCTAAACATTCTTGGAGCAAAATTAGAAAGAACAGAAATTACTCCGTGACCACCCATATACACAACAGGCAATGCTAAGGCATCATCACCAGATAGCACATTGAAATTTTTAGGTGCATATTTAATTATATGCATTATTTGTTCTAAGTTGCCAGAGGCTTCTTTAGTTGCAACAATGTTAGAGCAATCTTCAGCTAATTTAATTTGGATTTCAGGATTAATATTAACCCCAGATCTTCCGGGTACATTATAAATAATAATTGGTAATTCTTTTGTAGCATCAGCAATAGTTTTATAATGATAATAAAGCCCTTCTTGAGTAGGTTTGTTGTAATATGGTGCTACAATTAATGAAGCATCTGCACCAAGTTGCTTTGCAACTAAAGTCAAATCCACAGATTCTTGAGTATTATTACTTCCAGTACCAGCAATAATTGTTACTCTACCAGCATTATGTTCGATAGCAGTTGATATACAAGCAATTTTCTCTTTTGAAGAAAGTGTAGCACTTTCGCCTGTTGAACCGCAAATAACTATACCTTCAACTCCACCTTCAATCTGAAAATCTATTAATTTCTTTAATGCATCAAAATCAATAGTTAAATCTTTTTTAAATGGTGTAACAAGTGCTGTTATCGTACCTTTTAGTTTTGCAGCTGCCATAAAATACTCCAAAAGAGTGTGAATTTAATTAAGTTTGTTTAAGTGATTTTCAAAAATCAATGATAAATATAAACTTAGGACAATAAATATATTACAAAATACTCAAATATTTTGGATAAATAAAATACTTTAATCGAACATAAGCAAATTCTAATTCAAAAGTTTTCCACAATTTTTCAAAGTTACTTAATTATATTTCAATTCTTTCAATTATTGATACTTACTATTTGATAAGTTATATAAATAATACATAGACTTAACAATATATTTATATATTTTTGCATAGTACAATTAATTAAAATATGTAAAAATTAAATTTAGGATAAATATGCAATTATATTTAGATTCTGCTAATATTAATGAAATTAAGCAAGTAGCAGAACTTGGAATAATTTCTGGAGTTACTACCAACCCTTCGCTTTTGGCTAAAGAAGATCCAAATGTAGATGTTAAAAAAAGAATTAATGAAATATACTCGATAGTAGGTGGACACCTTTCAGTAGAAGTAAATTCTCTTGATACAAAAGGTATGATAAAAGAAGCTGATGAAATACTTACTTGGTTTCCAGATGCAACTATAAAAATACCAATGATGCCTGCTGGTTTGGCTGCAGTAAAACATTTGTTTGATAAAGATATTCCAACAAATGTAACTTTGATATTTAGCCCAACTCAAGCAATAGCTGCAGAACACGCAGGTGCAACTTATGTTTCTGTTTTTATGGGAAGATTAGATGATATTGGTATGGATAGTAATTTAGTAATTCAAGAAGTTTGTGCTATTTGGGAAAAGAATTTATTTGAATCCGAAATTATTGCTGCTTCAATTCGTACACCTATTCATATTATTCAAGCTGCTAAAGCTGGTGCTGATATTGCTACTGTGCCTTATAAAGTATTGATGCAATCATTGCAACACCCACTAACTGATAGGGGAATAGATATTTTTACTAATGATTATAAGAAAATGCAAGCTGAAATTGCTAAAATTAGCCCTAAAGCAGTTGCAACAAAAAAGAAAAAATAAATTTTTAAATATAAACCAATATATAAAATAAAAGCCATTCATTTATTTGTTTGGCTTTTATACTTATTGAAAGTTTAGTTTCTAAAAGAAATGATTAATACATAATATCATTTGCTATTTTATTTGCAAGTTCTTGCCCACCCAACATTTCAATAATAGTTAATGTAAATTGAATAGATGTACCAGCACCACGAGATGTAATGATATTTTTATCAACTACTACTGCCTGCTCAATATATTTAAATTCTGATAGTTCTGGTCTGACTGAAGGGTGAGAAGTCAGAATAGTATTTTTATCAATAAACTTATGAATGGAAAATATAATTGGAGCAGCACAAATTGCTCCTATCAAAGCACCATTTTTATAATGAGTTTTGATAATATCAATCAAATGGTTATTTTCAGACAAATGCTTTACCCCAGAGCCACCACCCGGAATTACTATCCCATCAAATTTCATATCTTGAGTAATATTCTCAATAAAAATATCAGGTAATATTCTAACTTTTCTTGAACAAGTAATTATTTCATTCTCACCTGCCACCTTAACGCTAATTCCTGCACGACGCAATAAATCTATAATCACAACTGCTTCAATCTCTTCTGTCCCAGAAGAAATTGGCACTAAAATTGACTTATCCATAAATACTTATAATGTGTTATTAATAATTTAATAAAATTGACGATAAAGTAGCAATGAAATTACAACTTTATTCTGAAATTATATTTAAATAAATTAATTTAGCTTAAAATACGTTATATATATAACTTAAAATGTCTCTTGGAAATGGAGTTGGATGTCTCTTAAAAATACTATAAAAGAAGCCGAGCTATGGTTAGATAGAGGTGATGAATACGTAAAGCAAGCCAATTATGAGAAAGCTTTAGAGTGTTTTACACGTGCTATTAGTATAAATTCAAGAGGTTCTTTTGCATATTTCAAAAGAGCAAATTGCTTTGAAAGTTTGCATAGATTTCAAGAAGCTTTAAATGATTATAATAATACAATTCTTATTAATTCAAATTTCTCATTTGCCCATTTCAGAAGAGGTAATCTACATTTTGATGATGGTCAACTCGAAAAAGCAATAATTGATTATACAAATACTATTGAATTAAATAGTGATTTTTCATTTGCATATTATAAGCGTGGCTTGGCTCGTTCAGGCTTAAGACTTAATGAGTTAGCTATTGAAGATTTCTCTGTTTGCATAGATAAAAATCCAAAATATTTACTTGCCTATTTAAATAGAGGCAATAAGTATTTTGAATTAAAAAAATATGAAGAATCAATTAAAGACTACACAAAAGTAATTGCTTTAGATTCAAAACACGAGCGTTCATATATTTCACGTGGAATAGCTTATGGCAATTTACAGAACATCAAAGAAGCACTCAATGATTATACCAGAGCTATAAATGTAAATGCTGATTCTGTTGTTGCATTAAATTATAGAGGTTTGATTTATAGTAAAATGAAAGATTTTGCGAGAGCAAAAGATGATTTTACAAAAGTAATTAAAATCAAATCAGATTTGCCAGATGTGTATAATAATCGTGGAATTACAAATTACGCTACAAAGGAATTCGCTCAAGCTGTTTCAGACTTTTCAAAAGCACTTGCACTAAATTCTACTCAAGCAAGTATATTCTTTAATAGAGCCAATTCTTATTATAATTTGAAAAACTTTACTCAAGCATTAGCTGATTATGAAGAATGTGTGGAATTAGACCCTAGAATGAGTACTGCTTATTTTGGAAGAGGTAATTCAAATATTGGATTGCAAAGATATAAAGAAGCCATCAAAGACTATAGCAAAGCAATTGCAGTTGACCCAAAGTTCATTCAAGCTTATGTGGGTAGAGGCAATGCCTATCTTAAACTGAAATTTTTCCCTAAAGCAATGGAAGATTTCACACTTGCAATTGAAATTGACCCTGATAATCCTCAATGTTATTTAAATAGAGGTACTGCATACAAAACCGAAGGAAGAATTGAAAAAGCTATTAAGGATTTTAATATCTTTTTAAAATTAAGTCCAACAAACGCAATCACTATGAAAATTCGAACTTGGTTCGATAGAATAGATAGAACTCCAGAATATTAACCCAAATAATTAAGTATTTTTACTTAATTCCTATATAATTATGCCTTTTAATGTATTTACTTAAAATTATTATTAAGTATGTTGAAAAATATCTTTGATATAATATTATTTTTCATTATGTTTGAATAAAGTATGGCATAGTTTTTTCTATAATCTTTTTATGATTCAAATTGAAAATATATTAATTGATGAAGATATTATCAAAGCAAATTTTTCATGTGATTTGAAAAAATGCAAAGGTGCTTGCTGTACTTTCCCGGGTGAATATGGGGCTCCACTTTTAGATGATGAAATTGAACAAATTGCAAAGGCACTACCAGAAGCAAAAAAATATTTATCTCCAAAATCTTTGGAAGTATTAGAAAAAGATGGTTTTTTTGAAGGAAGTAGTGGAGATTATTCCACAGTGTGTATTGACAAAAAAGATTGTGTCCTAGTCTATTATGATGGAAATGTTGCTAAATGTGCTTTAGAAAAAGCATATTTCGATGGGAAAACAGAATTTAGAAAGCCTATTTCTTGTCATTTATTCCCTATAAGAGTTGGAAATTTTGGTGGTAGTTACTTGTACTATGAAAAAATTAAAGAATGTGAACCTGCAAAAGAAAAGGGTATGTCAGAAAATATTCCTTTATACGAAAGTTTGAAAGAATCACTAACCAGATCATTTGGCGAAAAATGGTATGGTAAATTAGATAGTTACATAAAAGAAAATATAAAATAAAAGTATTTAATAATTAGTTTCTGCGTTGGGGGACAATATGAAACTTGGTTTAAACATTCGCGCTTCACTGTCGCAAACACTCACTCCTCAGCAAATTCAATATTTGAAATTGTTGCAAATGCCACTTGTGCAATTAGAACAACAAGTGCGTCAAGAAATCGAAATGAATCCTATGCTGGAAGATTTCAGCGACCCGGATTTTATCGCTATGGATGATGTTCCTCAAATTCAAAATGAGGATACTTATATTCATGCAGATGATGATTTTGATTATGATAATAATTATACAAAATCTGCTTCTCCTGAATATGAAGATTATGATCAAGCCAAAAAATTTATTGATGATGCAGCCGAACCATTTGAATTTCATAAAATGCTGTGGGATGGTGGCGACGAATATGGCAAAAACCTAAATACAAATGCCCACGACGACGACGATAACGAAACTTTCCAAATAAAAGATAATAATAGCTTGATGGAAGATCTTATGCAACAACTAAGATTACTTCCAATTTCAAGAGATGAACTTTTTATTGGTGAACAAATTTTGGGTAATGTTGATTCTGATGGCTACTTAAGAAGAGATATTGAAGAAATAATTGATGAAGTTAATGAAATTATTTTGGATATAAATTTTGAAGCTGAAAAAGCTATTAGAGATTTTAATCTTGGTCAAAATAAAATTGACATTAAAAATGGTGATAATCCTGCCAAAATGTATGCTCTTTCTGCTGAAAGTGCAAATGCTTTGACTTCAATTACAAGCAAAAATCCTGAATTGAATATTAAAATTGATCCTGAATTAGCTAAATATTTAAATACTGTTAATTCAAATTTGAAATCATTTCAAGCAATTAGCAAAGCTGATTATGCTCTTGGCGAAAAGATGCTTAATTATATTCAAAATTTAGAACCAGCAGGAATTGGAGCTCGCTCTGTTCAAGAAAGTTTGCTATGCCAATGTAGAGCTTTCCAAAAGCCAAATGCTGCTCAAAAATTAGCAATTGAAATCTTAGAAAATTATTATGACCCATTTGCAAAAAAACATTATCATATAATTACTAAACAGTTAGAAATTACTGATGATTACTTAAAAGAGGCTTTGGAAGTTATAAAAAGATTAAACCCACGTCCGGGTGGAGGAGATTTCCAAGCTCAAACTAATACTGTTATTCCTGATTTTACTATTGAAAAAGATAAAGATGATATTGAGCTTTTAATCTCGGTAAATGATAGTAGAATGCCTACTTTGCAACTTAGCAAAGCTTATGAAAATATGAAAAAAGAAGCTAAGTATAAGCTATATAACAAAGATACTCGTGATTGGATTCGTAATAAGTTTGAAGATGCTAAGTTTTTGATACAAGCTCTGCGTCAAAGAAAAAATACTATGATGAAAGTGATGACAGCTATAGCTGGCTTGCAAAAGGATTTCTTTTTTGAAGGACCTGCCGTACTCAAACCTCTAATTTACAAAGATATATCTGAAGAAACTGGTCTTGATATTTCTACTGTTTGCAGAATTGTAAATGGTAAATATGTACAAACTGATTTTGGTACTTTTGAATTAAAATTCTTCTTTAGTGAGTCGCTACCTACTGATGAGGGTGAGGAAGTTTCTACAAGAGTTATCAAGCAAATACTAAAAGATATAATTATAGACGAAAGCAAACAAAAACCTCTTAGTGATGATGAGCTTAGTAAAGAACTTAAAGAACGTGGCTACAATGTTGCCCGACGAACTGTTGCAAAATACAGAGAACAACTAAAGTTACCAGTTGCAAGGCTTCGCAGAGAGCTTGCATAAAATAAAAATTAAAAACTCAGTTCAAATCGAATTGGGTTTTTTTTTGCTTCTCACGCTGATAGGTCGATTGACCATAAGCGAGGAGCCAAGTGTTTTTCCCGTCATTTCGACCATAAGGGAGAAATCAAGTGTTTGGTTCTTTGTATTTAAAAGAGCATTTTTTAACACCCCGTCTTTCCTATGGAAATCCACCCCTCTATTTAGGCAGAGCCTAAGGAGAGGGGAATTTTAATACATTTTTAAGGTGGGGTCAGCACCATTTTTATTACAGATATTTCGCTCATAAGGAGCTAAAGAAATTCTACTGCAATTGTAACATATATATATATCAAGTACTTAACAAAAATCTTTGCAGTAATTGCAGTGAATTAGGCTATTTCTTAGGCTGTCAACCTGAACTTGACACGATTGTGTCTTGATTCAGGATTTTACTGGCTTTTGCATTTTTTCGTCACTCCGAGCAAAGCGTGAAGTCAAAGTGTTTGGTATTTGTATTTCAAAGAGCTAATTAAGAACCCCACCCCTTCCCTCGCCCTAAAGATTTTAACAAGTTAAAATCGGGGAGGGTGAAACCAATATTGAACACTTAGGCTCCTCGCTTGGGTTAATTAACCTTTTGGTGTAACAACAAAAAAAAGTCCTTTCAAATTTCTTAGAAAGGACTTTAAATATTAAATCAAATATTTAATTAAGTTCCAGAATTGTAATCATCAATATATGCTAATTGTTCTGGTGTCATTTCATCAATTGTCATTTTCATAGCTGCAAGCTTAGTCATAGCTACAAATTCATCTTGAGCAAGAGGAATTTCCATTACTTCAATTGGAAATTTTTCACCTGCATTATGCTTATTAGCCAAAGCTAAGTGTGCTAAGAATTGATTAGCAAAGCTCATATCCATAACTTCAGAAGGGTGCCCTTCGGCAGCAGCAAGATTAATCAAACGACCTTCAGCAAGAAGATAAATTCTTCTTCCATCAGCCATTACATATTCTTCACAATTTGAACGAATAGTACGGTGTGAAACTGCTAATGATTCTAATTCTGGTATATTGATTTCAGCATCATAATGACCAGTATTACAAACAATAGCACCATCTCTCATTGATTCAAAATGGCGTTTTCTAATAATATCTTTTACACCAGTTGCGGTACAGAAAATATCTCCAACTTTTGCAGCTTCGTCCATTGTCAATACTTCATAACCTTCCAAAGTACCTTTTATAGCTGCAGTTGCTTTTACTTCTGTAATAATTATATTAGAACCCATTCCAGAAGCACGTTTAGCAACTCCACTACCACAATGTCCATGACCAGCAACAACAAAGTTTTTTCCAGCAAGCAATACAGAAGTAGCTCTAACTATACCATCTAAAGTAGATTGACCAGTACCATAAACATTATCAAAATCCCATTTTGTTTCAGCATCATTTACAGCAAAAACAGGATAATATAATTTGCCATCAGCTTGACGAGCTCTTAATCTATGTACACCAGTTGTAGTTTCTTCAGTACCACCGATTACAAAAGTTTTTGCATAATCAATATAGTTTTCGTGAACAGTATTGATTAAATCGCAACCATCATCAAGAGTTAAATGAGGTCTTGGGTCAAGAGTACGATCGATACACCAATAGAAATCTTCGTGATTGCCATACCAAGAATACATACCAATACCATTTGCAGCAAGTGCAGCTGAAACTGCATCATTTGTAGAAAGTGGATTGCAACCTGACCAATAAACTTCTGCACCAGCCGCTTTGAAAGTTTCAATCAATACAGCAGTTTCTTTAGTTACGTGCAGGCAGCCTGCAATTTTCAACCCAGCGAATGGCTTAGTTTTGCTATATTCAGCACGTAATATCATCATAACAGGCATTCGAGATTCTGCCCATTCGATTAATAATCTTCCTTCTTCAGCCAATGCAATATCTCTTACACAATAGTTTTCACCAACTGAGAATTTGCCTTGAGCTTTCATTTGTGGAATTGACATAATGTTCCTAAATTTTAAAATGAATAAATAAATTTTGTAATTTGTTAAGTATAGATTTGAGTAAACGAATATAAATAATATTATTTTGAAATAAGTAAGTTAACCTTAAATTATTAATTTATATCTTTTAAACTTAGTTTGAATATTATGACCTAAAATATGGAGTAGTGCAATTTTTAACTTGTTAAAATCTTTAGGGAAAATTGCTATAGCAATTTGAGATGTTGTAATTTTTGTATTGTTTTCTTAATTTACTCTTTGAAAAGCAAATACAAAACACTTTACTTTTAGTTTGAGGTTAAATTGAAGTAAAGAAAACAAATCAAATTAATTTTCAAATACTAAAAGCATTTTTCCAAAATTGATATTATTTTTCATATTTTTGTAATTCAATAAGTTACAAATATTATTTAGTTTAATACTTTTATCTTTGTCATAAAAACTAAGAAATGAAAGAAATTATAGATTTAGTTAATTTAGTAAAATCAAAGGCAACCAAAAAAATCGAGTTTTTTAGCTTAGATAACCAATCCAACGTAGATAAACTTTATTATGGAGTAGCAGAAAAAAAACTAAAAACTGATGAAGAAGCTGCTTTATTTATATATAATACCGAGGCTACAGATAAAAAATATTTAATGCTTAAATCCAGACTTGAGGATAAACTATTAGAAGTTATTTATTATTGGAATGACAAACAGTTTGACCAAAACCCAATAGATGAAGCTTGGGAAAAATGCTCAATGCTTTTGATAACAGCAAAAAAACTTTTCATATTAGGTAATTTAAAATTAGCTTTCAAAATCTTAGATGAAACCATTGATATTGCAGAAAAATACGAACTGCATACTTTAATTAATGAAGTATGCAATTTAATTATTGAAATAAAAATCAACCAAAATCAAAAATTTAACTTTAGTTATTACACTAATAAGATTTCTCAAAGTGTAATTTACTTAAATGAAATTGCAAAAGCTGATATAATAAAAGCTAATTTTTATGAATCAATTAGAGCATCAAAAGGAAGGAGTTCTTTAGATTTTGAAATTGAAAAAATTAGTCAATTGGAATTGACAAACCTATTTAAAGTTAAAGTAATTTATTTTGAATCTTTACTTACTATTTTTGAAAAGCAAAAAAATTATTTGAAAATAGTTTTAATTTGTGGAGAGTTTATAGATTATTTACTTTCTAAAAGGCATTTGATTAGTAACGATTATCTAATTGAATTACCATTATTAGAAATAAAAGCTCATTTGGAATTAAAAAATTATTCAAATGGAATAACTTTAGCTCAAAATAAAATTGCTCTTTTCATTGAAGGTAGCAATGATTGGTACACTTTTTTGAAATATTATGCTTTATGTGCTATTAGATCAAATAATTTTATAGAATTAGAGGGAATTTCCGATTTAATTTTAGCTGAACAAGATTATAAAGAAACAAGTCAAGAGAACAAAAATTTTTGGAATATAATTGCAACTTATTACAACTTGTTTTCAATAATTAATAGTAATGAATCAAATTATACTAAGTCTCAAATATTTAGAAGAAAATTTAACTTGAATAAGCTTTATAGAGAAAAATTTGTCTATTCAAAAACTTATCATGGATATTCTTTATCTTGCTTGATTTTATTATGCTTAACATCACTAATAGAAAAGAGGTTTCAATATTTAGAGAGCTTACACGATGAGATTAAAAAACTACTAATAAGATTTAATTTAAAAGAAGAGGATAAAAATAGTATTATTTTCCTTAATTTGATTTCTAATATTATAGGAAAACAATATAATCTTGAATTAATTAAAAAAGTAAATGAAAAACATTTAGTAAAACTAAATAATGACAATATTACTGAATTAGAAATAATAACTTATTTAGAATTGTGGGAAATAATTTTAAAAGCAATTGAACAATTAAATTTAACAAAAAAAAACAGATAATCACGGATAGTGGCATAAGTTTTTAGAACTTATGAGGAAAGTCCGAACTCCATAGAGCAGTATGCTTCGTAACTCGAAGAGGTTTGATTGGAAAATCAAATTATGGAAAGTGCAACAGAAATATACCGCCTAATTTATTAGGTAAGGGTGAAATGGTGAGGTAAGAGCTTACCAGCATTTGTGGTAACACAATGGCTCTGCAAACCCCATACGGAGCAAGGTTAAATAGGACATAATGGCATTTTGCCTCAAGGTTGCTCGCTTTGATTCGAAAGATATTATGTTGGGTAAACCGCTAAGAGAATATTGGTGACAATATTCCCAGATAAATCACTATCTCCTTAGAAATAAGAAGACAGAATTCGGCTTATAGTGGTTATCTTAATTTTTTGTTTAAATTAAAATCTTTCTTTGCTTTTTATTTATTATTATCTTTGTAAGATTAAAAATATTAATCTTATAAAATGTAGGTTAATTCAAATTTATTTGATGAAAAAAACAAACAACAATATTTGATGGAAAAACAAACTACAATTAGAAAACCAGTGTCATTAGAAGGAATTGGTTTACATACTGGAAATAGTTCTACAATTACATTCAAACCAGCTGAAGCAGATTATGGATATAAGTTTGTAAGAACTGATTTGCCAGAAATTATTGAAATTGAAGCTGTAACTGATAATGTTGTTGACTTATCACGTGGTACAACAATTGGTATTGGCGAAGCAAGAGTCCATACAATAGAGCATGTTTTGGCTTCACTTGTTGGGCTTGGTATAGATAATTGTAAAATTGAGCTTACTTCAAACGAACCACCAGTTGGTGATGGTAGCTCTATGCCCTTTGTAAGTGTGTTGCTTGAAGCTGGTATTAAAGAATTAGATGCTGAAAAAGAATACTACTTTATAAGTGAAACAATAAGATATACTAATGAAGAAACTGGCAATGACTTAGTTGCTTTGCCTCTTGAAGATTATAGAGTAACAGTTATGGTTGATTATGCTAATCCTGCATTAGGAAGTCAGCATACTGGATTATTCAATCTTAAAAAGGAGTTTGTTACAGAATTTGCTCCAGCAAGAACATTTTGCTTTCTTCATGAAGTATTAAATCTTTATAAAAACGGCTTAATAAAGGGTGGTAGCTTAGAAAGTGCTATAGTTATTATTGATAAAGAGCTTGAAAATGGTGAAATGGAAGAGATAATTAAAGCTTTCAAATTATCAGAAGAGCCAATAATGGGTAATAATGGTATTTTAGATAATCGTGAATTAAGATTTAAAAACGAACCAGCCAGACACAAACTTTTAGATGTAATAGGTGATCTTGCCTTAGTTGGAGTGCCAATTAAAGCTCAAATTTTAGCAGCCAGACCTGGGCATAGAAGTAATTATGAGTTTGCAAAGCTTATTCGTGAAAGTTACTTGGAAAAGAAGAAGAACGATAAGTATATGGTTCAAAAGCAAAAAGCTAAGCTTTTTGATATTCAACAAATAATGGAAATTCTTCCACATAGATACCCTTTTTTACTTGTAGATAGAATTACTGAATTTGATGCAAATACTAATACTATTATTGGATATAAAAATGTTAGTATCAATGAACCATATTTTAATGGACATTTTCCGAACAAACCTATTATGCCGGGTGTTTTGATTTTAGAAGCAATGGCACAAACTGGTGGAATTTTGATTTTTCAAACTCAAGGCGATGCCGTAAAGAATAAGATTGCTTTTTTTGCTACTATTAATAATGCAAAATTTAGAAGACCAGTGGTTCCGGGAGATCAGTTAGTATTTGAAGTTAAGTTAGCTTCCAAAAAATTTAGTATTTTCCAATTTGAAGCAAAAGCTTATGTACTTGGCAAATTAGTTGCTGAAGCAGAACTTCAAGCATCTTTAGTAGATAAATAATAAAATTAAATATGATACATAGTACAGCGATAATTTCTGAAAAAGCAATAATAGGCAATAATGTCAAAATAGGACCTTATTGTGTTATAAATGAAGATGTAGAAATTGGTGATAATTGCGAACTCTTTTCTAACGTAGTTTTAGATAATGGTACAAGACTTGGCACAGATTGCAAAATATTTTCAGGTGCAATAATTGGAACAGCTCCACAAGATTTGAAATATGCTGGAGAATCAACTTATGCAATAATTGGAAATAGAACTGTTGTACGTGAATATGCTACTATCAATAGGGCTACTGTTGCAACTGGAAAAACAACTATTGGCGAAGATTGTTTGATTATGGCATATAGTCATGTTGCACACGATTGCCATTTGGGCAATCACGTAATACTTTCTAATGTTTCTCAGTTAGCTGGTCATGTTACCCTTGGTGATTGGGTAATATTGGGTGGTCTTGCAAAAGTAACTCAATTTTGTACTGTTGGCAAGCATTCGATGATTGGTGCTGATGTAAAAATTGTTAAAGATGTTGCACCTTATTGCTTGGTTGGTAGAATCCCTGCTCAAGTAGAAGGGATTAATAAAATTGGCTTAAGAAGAAGGGGATTTGAAAAGGAAACAGTAGATGAGATTGAAAATTTCTTTGATGTTTTGTTATTTTCAGGTCTAAATAATAGAGATGGAATTGAAAAATATTCAAAAGGTAAAAACATTATCAAAGAAGTTGTAGAAGTAATTCAATTTATATTAAATTCAACAAAAGGAATCTATAGATAATTTAAGTTTATTTATTTATTTTAGTAAGTATATTTATTTAAATATTAGTTTATATGTTGTCTAATTTTTTTCTACATCAACTCTTAAATATTCTAAAATATTAATTTTTGAATTTATAAATCTGTTCATTTCTTCTAAAGTAATATTATCGTACTTTTCCTTTACATTGTGAATTTCTTCAGGGCTATTATAAAACATTGAATAAAAGCCAATAGTATCAGCCAGAGCATAGTTTTGTTCAAGTTCCATAGCCATTTGAGACCAAACAAAATTTTTAGCTTTTTGCAACTGATAATCAGTTATCCCAGTTTCCTTAATTCTTGCTATTACTTTAATTAATTCATTGCAAATCTCATCATTTGTCTGTTCTTCTTTGTTAGCTATAATATAAAAAGTCAGTAATGAAGAATATTCTCTTCTATCTAAAAAAGCTCCCACTTGTGAAGCTATTTGATCTTCAAAAACCAATGAAGATATTAATATAGAACTTCGACCTAAACCAATAATATTGCAAAAAAGTTCAGCAATAATATTTTCATTTAGGTTTTCAAACCCATCTAAGTGAGTGGCAATAAAAGTTGCATTTAATGGTACTTGATCTTTGAAACTAATATATCCAGATTTATTTAAAAAATCATTGTTAAAAGTAGTTTCAGCTTTAATATTCTCTCTTTTGTGATTAAAATATTTTTCAACTAAATTTATTGTTGATTCAATTTCTAAATCACCAGCTAAAATTAATTTCGCATTAATTGGATTATAAAATGATAGATTAAAACTCATTATATCTTCTAATTTAAATTTTTCAATATCTTGAATAAATCCAGGCACTTCCCAAAAGTAAGTACATTCAGAATTAAATGCTATACTTGCTAATTTTTCTCTCCATTTGCCATAAGGTTGGTTTTGAATTGTTTGCTTTATTTCTTCTATTACTACTGACTTCTGCACATCAAGTGCTTCCTGACTTGGACTGAAATTAAATAGTCTATCACTTTCTAATTCCAAAGCTGTTTCCAAATGTACCGACGGCATAGACATTGTGTAAGAAGTCCAGTCATAAGTTGTGTAAGCATTATTAGTACCTGCTACTGAAGTGATTATTTTATCAAATTCACCTTTTGGATATTTTTTTGTACCTTCAAACATCAAATGTTCTGATAGGTGAGCTATTCCAGTTTTTCCTTTTAATTCATTTTTTGAACCAACTTTGTACATTAAGTTCATAGATATTAAAGGGACATTACTTTTCTGACAAATTATTAATTCAAGTCCATTTTCAAATTTATGTTGAGTGATTTTATGTTTCATTTTAGAAATCGTATTTTAATAATAAACAAATTAAGAAATTTTCTTGTTAAATTATAAAATATAATTATTGAACGTTCGTTCAATAATTATGAAAAAAACAAATAAGTCAAAAATAACCAAAGATAGTATTTATAATGCAGCACTTAATCTCTTTTCAAAAAATGGTTTTGAAGCAACTTCTATCAGAGATATTGCAAAAGTAGCTAATGTATCCATTGGCTTAACATATAACTATTTTGAAAGCAAAGATGATTTGTTAAAGGAAATTTTTCAAAACTCTTATGAAGTAATAAAAGATAGTTTTAAAATTGAAAAATCTGATAATGCCTTAATTGAATTTGAAAACTATTTAAATAAAACATTTCATTTAGTTCAAGAACAAAAGAAATTTTGGAGACTTTTTCATACATTAAGAGTTAGTGAAAATGTGCAAAATATTTTAAAAAAAGAATATGAAGAAATAAGCACTTTTATATTAAATAATTTAAATTATCATTTGAAAAATTTAAAGATAAATGAGAAAGTCAGTTCATATTTTATTTTTGCAATGATTGATGGAGTTATCTCACATTTTGTATTAATAAATGAATATCCAATTGAAGAAGTTAAAACAAATATTATGAATTATATAAAGAGCGTAAAATGAACAGACCAAATTGGTTAAACACTAATGAATATCCATTTGAACTAAAAAATTTTAAACTAAATGAAGGGTATAATTTAAACTATATTGATGAAGGAAATGGAAAAGTTATTTTATTTGTACACGGCACTCCAGATTGGTCATTCAGTTATCGAAATATAATTAAAGAATTGTCAAAATATTATAGGTGCATTGCATTAGATAATCTTGGATTTGGTCTTTCTGACAAACCTAATAAAGTAAATTATTCTATTGAAAGTCAAAGTAAAAGATTAGAAGAGTTTGTAAGCTCATTAAACTTGGATAAGTTTTCAATTGTTTGTCATGATTTTGGTGGTCCAATTTCCTTACTAATTGCACTAAATAAAATTGAGAATATTGAAAATATTATTTTAATGAATAGCTGGGCTTGGGATTTGAATGATGATAAGAACTTTCAAAAAACTAAAGTTCTTCACGGTATATTTGGAAAGATGTTATATTTAAATTATAGCTTTTCAGTTAAATTCTTAATGCCTAATTCATATTTTGATAAAACTAAATTAACTAAAGAAGCATATAAGCACTTTTTGTATCCATTTCAAAGTAAAAACAATAGGGAATCAACTTATCAATACGCTAAAGAATTATTAAATAGTGGTGAATATGTGAATATTATCTGGGGAAATATTGAAAAATTCGACAAAGTAAAATTTAAAATACTATGGGGAATGAATGATAAATATTTCCAAACATATATTCTTGATAAATTTGCAAGTGGATTACCTAATGCTCAAATTGTAAAAATTGAAAATTGTGGTCATTTTGTTTCTGAAGAACAAAGTGAGATTGTAATTCAAGAAATAAAAGAAATGATTACAAATAAATAGCTAAATTAAGTGCTTAGTGTCATCGAAATTAATAAATAGTACTACAAAAGTGATATGAGTGAAACTTACAACAAGAGAGCTAAAAACAGTAACTAAAGCCAATGAATAATTACTTTTGAAAAAGATTGGTAAAAATGAAATTGGCAATTCAATTGCAAAATAAATTAACATTAAAACTAATATATAATATGAACTTTTTATAAATCTACCACTAACAATTTTATAACTATAAACAAATGAATTGAAAATATTTTGGTTTTTTAAAAGTATGGCAAAAGGTGAAAAAGTAAAGAATATGCCAAAAACAATACCCGGTATAATAAACATTAAAGTCGAGAAGACAAGTCCAAAAATGTATATGACTAAGCAAATAATAAATGGAATAAATATTTTTAAACTTTTAATTAATAAATCAAAAGGCAATGTAATCTCGGAATAAAATTGATCTTTAATAAAAAGTGATTTAATAATAAAAGATAAATAAACAAAAACTGAGGAAATGATTATTAATTTAATACTTTCAAAATCAATTTGAGGAATATTACCACTTGCAAAATCAAAGTTTTTCCCAATAATTTTTTCAAAATCAACATTTAAACTAACATAAATATTAGGTATTATTGATATAAGCGAAATAAGTGCTAAGCTCCAAAAATGCTTAATATAAAACTGCCAAGCAATTGTAATAATTTCTTCAATTTCAAAAACTCTAGGATAGTTACTTTCTTGTATTTCTTCCATTATTATTTTTTTGGTTCCTCTTTTTTCTTCTCATCAGGTTGCACAGTTTCGTTAACTTTTTTCATATTTTCTTCATCAATTTTAATTTCTTCAGCTTCTTTCTTCAGCATCTCATCTCTTTTGATTTTGTTAATTCTTTTAATTCTTAGCTCAACTCTTCTATTTTTTTGTTGACCTTCAGCAGTTTCATTTGAAGCAACAGGATATTGCTGTCCATACCCTTTACCAATTAATTGATCTTTAGCTACACCTTTTTTAATTAGATAATCGACTACAGATTTGGCTCTTTTTTCAGATAAAGTAACATTATAAGCTGGGGTGCCAAGACTATCAGTAAAGCCACCAATTTCAACTAACTCTATAGGATAATTTTTCAAAAGCCAAGCGACTCTATCAAGTTCGGGAAATGAAGCTTTAAGTAAGTTGGATTTATTATATTCAAAAAATAAGTTATTCATTGTTATTTTACGTTGACCTTTCAAATTAAATTGATCATACATCATATCAGAGCTACCAGTCATTTCTAAGTCATCACCAAGTAAATCTGCAATTCTGAACATTACTATATCTTCTGTCATTTTTAAAGTATTATGTTCTTTTCTCAAATCAAGATTTTTAGAAATTGGGAAATAACCTCTTTTTTCAGCATAAAACCCATAGTTTTTACCAAGAGGTAGCACAATGAAATACTTACCATCTATAGGAGAAGATTTCAATTTACCAAGTTTTTTACCAGTTTCTAAGTTTTCCCAAATAATATTTGTTTCTAAGAATTTTCCATCATTATCTTTAACCATACCACCAATCATAGCAATTTTTTCAGGTTTTGCAAATTCTGGCAATGTCATAGTAAAAATATCAGACCCACCAAAACTTGTAGCTCTATCATATCCAGCAAAATAAGCTAAGTCCCCTTCAGTTGAAACAATTGCACCTCTATCATCACCAGGTGTGTTTATTTCTTTTCCTAAATTAACAGGCTCACTCCATTCTGTCCACGAATCTTCATTCAATTTTGATGATTTAAATAAATCTAATCTACCAATACCAGGGTGTCCGTCTGATGAGAAGTAAAGTGTTTTACCATCTGGGTGAAGAAAAGGCTTCCTTTCGGCATAAGGTGTGTTTATTTTAGGTCCTAAATTAATTGCTTTTCCCCAAGAACCATCTTCTTGTTTCAAACATACATAAATATCAGTATTTCCTTGCAATGAAGCGTGAAATAATTTTCCATACGCTTGGTATGTGCCAACAGCTCCCGGTCTATCAGATACAAATATTAAGGCTTTCCCATCATTTGTCAATTTAGCATCACAGTCAAAAAATTCAGAATTAATTGGTCTGGGAAATGGTTTCACTGGTGTCCATTCTTCTGGAGTATTAGTTCTTTCTGAATAAAACAAATCGCCTTTCCCAATCGAGCCCTTATAGCTACCAAATAAAATTAATTGGTTCCCATCTGTTGAAATTGATTGAGGGGACTCTTGGTTATCTGAATTAATAATTTTAGGAAGTTTCTTTGCTGGTTGCCAAACTCCATCTTCATTTTTACTTACAAATACATCTTCGGAATCATTATCCTCATCTCTTTGAAAGCCAGTAAAATAAACAGATGTTTTATCTGCCGTTGGTAATGGAGAATATTCTTGAGCAGGTGAATTAATGCCACTTCCAAGATTAATATCAACTAAATTATAAGCTGGGTCTTTTAGAAGTTTTATGATTTTTTCAAATCTTACTTTCATTGAAGGGAAATCTTCTTTGTATGTTTCATACATTTGGAGTGCAGATTCCCAATCCTTTTTATCATTAACTACTTTGAAAAACTTTTCTGTTATTCTTTGAAGAGCAATAAATCCTTCTTCAGTATTAGAATTGTTCATTAAAAATTCAAAATATTGATCTTCGTTGCTCTCTTTTGGAGACTT
>JAYTXK010000513.1:0-3902 GCA_043743005.1 Ignavibacteriota bacterium | reverse complement strand
GAATTTTTAAACTGTATTTTTCTTTTATTTAATTTTTTCTTTAATAGTTTTTCAATGATTATAGTAATGTCAAACATAATTGATAAAAAAGTTAAATTTGTAAATTTGTTTCTTAAATTATCAATTTGAAATTTTATAAGTTCAATGTATTTTGAAATTCCATAAGATAAAGATGCAATTTCATCAACATATAACAAATTTGTTAAAATATCTTTAAAACAATCAATATTGATCTGCTTTTTACAATTATTATTAAATATATTGATTTGTTCTTCAATATAATTTAATTGTAATTTTACAAAAAAATCCAAAAAATGATCTGATGAATTAAAAGATATGAATTTGTAAGCTGGAGTATTAGGTTTTTTAGTCTCATAGTTATTCATAGCAATATCTGACTTTAATGCTTGGTGCAAATATATGTATGCTTTATCAACATTTAAATTATTTTCAAATAAATTTGTAGCACCCCAAAAGTATAACAAGGAACCTTTATTAAGTTTATTCCTTTTGTTTTTATCTTCCCATTTTAGTGAAAGCTTAAAGATATTATACCACAAATTATCTGCTATTTAAAATTCATTTAACTTTATATAACTCAACCATAAACTAGTAAACTCAGAAAAAAAATCATCTTGTTTTTTTTGATTTTCCTTTGACTTTTCTTTGATAGAATTCCAATACAATAAAACTGATTTATCAAATTCATTATCAAAAATTTCTTCTAATTGAGGAAATTTTGACTTATTTATTATCTCTGAAAAATATTTGCTTATTGAATTATCAATATATTTTTTAACTTCCACCTACTCCTCCTCGCTATCAGGCCCTTTTACCATGCAATGCTTAATATAATAATCAATTATAAAACCTAACTCGACTTCTCCAAAACTATAATGTTTATCGATGCCTATCTTGTTCATTATAAATTTGTATTTTTTAGATTTGTACTTTTCATACATTGTTTTTTGTCTTTTCTTTGATATTTATAAGTATGATTGAGTTTTTGTATGTTTTATTCTTTTTAAAATTAGTAGTATAATATAATATTTAATATTTAATTACAAATATAAGTAACATAATTTGAAATTTTACTATTTCTTTCTTAAAAAGTTACCATATTTTGACCTTCCAAAAAGAAAAAACCCATAAGCACTTGTATATTAGTTACTTATGGGTTGTTATCTGTGGTCAGAGAGGAAATAGTTAAGTACAAAACTACTTGAACCTAAATGAAACTTAACAACACCTTAAGTTATGTAATTACTACTACTTAGTAAATATTGTGAATCTTGTTGAAACTCAATGTTTCATTTGAATTCACAAACAATTGTCAAAACTGTCAAAACTTTTTTTGACAATATATATTCATTATTTTCGTCTCTATTAAAAATATAATAATGTGTAATAGAGCTACTTATGGGTGAATTTAGTGTTAATTTTTATTTAACTAAAATAACAAAACCAGACCACAAAACTTACAATTTTATTCTAGTTAGTGTCTCTTGGAATAAACTGCGTGTTAGGACTACTCTTAATATAAAAATTGATGAAAAGCTATGGGACAAAGGCAAACAAAGAGCTAAAGCTAGTTCTAAAAACCCTCGCAAAGTAAATGACATTTTAGACAAAATTAAACTTCAACTTCAAAACTTATATGACAATATTTATTTAGAGCATAAAAGAGTTCCAAGTCAAGCAGAAGTAAAGACCATTTTAAATAGTTTAATAAAGAATAAAGGAGCTGAACCAGCTACAAAGAATAAAGCATCACATAGTAAACCGTTTCTTAAATACTTTGATGAATTTATAAAAGATTCTCTTAATGGTACAAGACTTTCAAACGAAGGTTCTAAAATACAAGAATCTACTGTTATAAGTTACAAAACAACTAGAAATCACTTAGCTAAATTAATAAAACAAAAAAATTGGACTAACTTAACTTTTGATGACATCAATAGTAGCTTCTTTAGTGCATTAGTTAATTACCTTTCAAGTGAGAAAATTACAAATAATTCTCAAGGAAGACTTATAAAAGTTATAAAGTCATTCATGCGTTATTATTTAGAACAAGGTTTACATAAAAATACTAGCTTTATTAAAGATTTAAAAGTTCTGAAAGAAGAAACAGAACAAATTGCTTTAAATTCTGAAGAGCTTGCTAGAATTGAAAATCTTGTAAGTATAAATGATAAAATGCAAAGAACTAAAGATGTATTTTTATTTCAAACTTATTCTGGTCTTAGGTATTCAGATTTGAAGAACTTAAAACCAGAGAATATAAATTATACTGGCAACTTTATTACTTTATATACAATTAAAACAAAAGATTCTATTACTTTAGCATTAACTAAGAAAATGCTTGAAATCTTAAATAAGTATAATGGCAAATTACCAATAATTTCAAGTCAAAAATATAATGAAGCTATTAAAGAATTAGGTAAACTAGCTGAAATAAATGAAGCAATTCAAATTACTAAATATATTGGTAATAAGAGAATTGAAGAACGTAAGTTAAAATATGAGCTAATGTCTTCTCATACTGCTAGAAGAAGTTTTATAACTATTTCTTTAGTTAAAAATGTAATACCTGAATACATTATGAAGCAAACTGGACATACTTCAAGAAAAACATTTGATAAGTATATTCGTATTACAGAAAAAGAAGCACAAAATGCAATAATTAATGCTTGGGAGTAATTAAAGCTCTTCAAATACAAAATATCATTTACTGTAAGTTTGCCTAATTCACTTCTATCAATAAATTCATTAATGTTTCAATATTCTAACCATTTCTTATACAGTTTAACAACTCAAGTTAAAGTCATTTCTTAACCATTGAATAAGTTAAAATAATATTTCATTTATTTTAATATTTTATAATTTTTAAAATTCAAGCAAACTTTTTTTCTTTCAAACATATAATCAGAGCTAATATACAAATCAATACTGCTATTGTAATATTATCATAAATTATTTTGAATATAATAAAGTTAAACTATGTTATTAAACTATGAACAAATCAATAAATACTATGAAAACTGGTACTTATGTAATAACTGTAATAAATGCAATAACTGTAATAAAGAGTGGAAACATCTTATAGAAATATTAAACAAATTTAATAAGCAGTTTCTAAAAGCTAAATTCAATAAATTAATTTACTATTTGAATGATATTGATCAAGAAATGAGTATTAAAGTATATTTTAACTCAATAAATGGTAAAATAAAACAGCCAGACTTTTTCTATAATTGGTACAAAAAAACATTAGAGAATTATTTATTGGACTTAGTAAGAAAAAGCAAAAGAAATAAAGTATTTATGTTTAATAATGAAACAGAACTTAGAAATGATATTTCTGATTTAGAAGAAAATTATTGTATGCAAAACTATTACCAATTAGAGAAACAAAATGAAATAAAAGAATTTTTAGAATTTATTTTAAAGCCAGAGAAAGATGCAGATTTATTAAGACTTTATTATATTGAAAACTATTCAATTAAAGAAATATCAAACTTAATTGGTATAAATGAAAATATAATTAATTCAAGAATTTTAAATGCAAAAAGAAGAGTAAGAAGCTCATTAAATAAAAACAAAAACACCATTCAAAGCTAGTAATAAAGGGTATTAGAACGGTATTAGAAATTAAATTATTTTTCTAATAAATGTCCTTTTTTGAAAATTGGAACGTCATTAGTATTATAATTACTTAGACAAACTTAAGAAATATTTCTAAGTTAAACTTAAGTAATACTTTAGAAAATACTTAAGAAGATACTTAAGTAAAAAGTCTCAAAATGCAATATCGCCCATTATTCGACTTAGGACTTAAGTTGACTTTAATAAAAAATTAAATAAAAACTTAGAACTCTTACTAACCAAATATGTAGGAATTA
>JAYTXK010000512.1:0-3085 GCA_043743005.1 Ignavibacteriota bacterium | reverse complement strand
CTGGTATCAAGGCAGCACCCAAAGTACCACAACTAATAATTATTGATAACCACAACCATAAATCATGTCCAATATGACCCAATAAAGAGTTTGTGATAATAAATGTAATGATTATAGATAAAACAGAAGTTACCCAAACTAAAGAAGTCAATGGTGCTTCAAAGTCCAAATCTAATGCTTTTCCAAATCTAATATTTGTAATAAAATCATTGATATAAAATCCCAAAATAGAAGTTATAATCATTGCAACTCTCATCACAAAAAGCCAAGTGATTAATTCAGTTCTATAAGCAGGTAATACACCTAATAATATAAAACTAATCAAAGCAACACCAGTTACACCATAAGTTTCAAAGCCATCGGCAGTAGGACCAACAGAATCACCTGCATTATCACCAACACAATCAGCAATTACACCCGGATTAGATGGATCATCTTCTTTAAGATTAAACACAATTTTCATCAAGTCAGAGCCAATATCTGCGATTTTGGTGAAGATACCACCTGCAATTCTAAGAGCAGAAGCTCCAAGAGATTCGCCAATTGCAAATCCTATAAAGCAAGAGCCTGCATAAATTGGGTCAACTACAAGTAAAATTGTAAGCATTAAAATTAATTCTACACAAATTAGAAGCACTCCGATACTCATACCTGCTTGTAAGGGAATATTTAGCAATTTTAATGGTTTGCGTTCTAATGAAGCAAATGCCATTCTGCTATTTGCGTAAGTATTTACCCTAATTCCAAACCAAGCTACTGAATATGAGCCTAAAATACCAATTACAGACCAAAGTAAAATAAGGGCAACACCAGTTAGAGGCATGTGACCACTAAAATATATTGCAATACAAGTACCAATCAAAACTTCCAAAATCAATATAAACTTACCTTGCTGGATAAGATAGGTTTTAGCAGTTTGGAAAATAATTTCAGAAACATCAAGCATTGATTTGTGAGCCCTTAGCCCACGTATTTTCATAAACAAATACATACCAAATGCAAGTCCTAAGAAACAAATTAACAATCCCAGAACCAACATATTATGTTGTGTACTATCGAAAGCTGGCAATACTAAATCGGCTTCACTTGCAAAAACTGATGAACTCATCAATCCAAACAAAACCAAAACTATGAAAAAGCCATATTTCAAACGGCTTTTTACTTGATTTATCAAATCCATTAATTCCTCTAAATGAATGTTTAAAAATAGAATGTATGTATTAATTTGTTTTTTAGTTTGCAAATATAAACATTTTTGAAAGTAATCATATTTAATATTTTTTAACAGTTGCTTTTTTTTTGATTTTACTGCTTGAATTGGAAACTAAATCTAAGGTTAAAGGCTAAAATAAAAGAAAAGAATCGAAATGATTTTAATTTAGTGTTTGAACAAGAGGAAGGTCTTGTTTGCTATAATTTTTAAAATATCAAAAATTTAGTGAATACTAATATAGATTTATAAAGGAACTTTAAGGAAAAGTAACTGAATTAACATTTACTAGCTTTTAACCTTAAAGCATCTGCACAAAAATCTAAATTATAAGGAAATACTATTGAACGACCATCATTAGAAATTTGCACCCTCTTAAATAAATTATAATCTTTAAGAATTAAAAAAACACTATCATTTGTAAAGTAAATTTTCAAATCAAATTCATATATTTTATTATCTGAGAACTTTACTTCTAATTTATATTCGTCTAAAACTTTAATATTTAATATTTTAATTAAATTATTCATATCAGATTAATGGTTCAATAGGTAAAATTGATAAATTTTCTTTACTTCTAATCCAATTATTTAATAATTCATTTTGATGAATTGCCGCCCATTCTAAAACTAAAGATTTTGCTCTATTTGGTATATCTCCATTTAAAACTGATATTGGGTTAATACCAATTAAGATTTCAAATTCATTATATTTAGCATGGAAATGAGGTGGGTTGTGATCATCCCAATACATATAAATTGAAATCCCAAAGAAAACTGAAATTTGTGGCATAATACTATTATTTTATTCCAAAAAAAGATAAACGATAAAATATTTTCAATATTGTAAGTATTAATAATATTATCAACTTTCAAAAGTGGATTTAATTCAGGTTTTAACTGTATTTGCTTTTCAAAGAGCTAATTAAGAACCCCACCCCAGCCCTCGCCCGAAAGATTTTAACAAGTTAAAATCGGGGAGGGAGTAAGAAAATTCAACTGCAAAATCACTTTGTTATTTATCAATGACTTATGCAAATATTTGCATGGGTCGATTGACCCTTTGCAGTAAATTACACACTTTTTTTGCATTAATTCCCTCCTCCCCAATTTTAACTTGTTAAAATTTTTAGGGGAGGAAAGTGGTGGGGTTCTTCAATATTCAAAGAACAAAACACACAAATATGTATTATTGACGTATTAATTAAGATTGTATTGCGTATTTTGTTTAAATTTTGTATTTCAAAGTTAATAAAACCTACTTTAAATATTTCTTAAAAATAAATAATTATTTTGATTATTAATTTTTTTAAAGTAAGTTACAATTATAATTTTTGTATTTATATTTTATTAAATTTTAAAAAGGAATTATAATGAAAAAACTAATTATATTGTTGCTAATTTCATCAATGTTTATTGTTAATACTTCTTGTGATGAGGATGAGAACCCTATTGTTACACACACAAATCAGTTATTATATAGCGATTTTTTTATTGATGTTGGAACTTGGTGGAGATATCAAGTTTTTGATTCAATTTCTAATAAGATAGATACAATTACATTAAAAGTTATTTCAAATAAGACTTACTATAATGTTAATAATTTTAAATGTTATTTATTAAAAAATATTGATATTATTGATTCTTCTCAATTAATTTTAGGATCTTCATTCATATCTTATTCAGGTTTAAATCCAAATGGCATGTCAATATTAAGTGATTATTACATACAATTTCCTATGTATGAAAATAGTAAATGGAAAGTGAGTGGACCTGATTCATTTTATGTTAGTAATTATTTTTCTGAATATAAAATTCTTAATAAAGTATATAATGTTTTCGAAGTCAATAGAATAGGTGAGACTCAAAAAGGAGG
>JAYTXK010000511.1:0-2513 GCA_043743005.1 Ignavibacteriota bacterium | reverse complement strand
GTTTCTTTGAACTTTTTATCAGTTTCTTAAAACATTTTCCATACTTTTTCAAAACTCAGTTTTTCTTCTTTCATTTTATTACTATTTATTTATTAATTTTACAAATATAGGAATAAAAGTTAATAATATTATTTTATGAAGTAAATCCCCCTTTATTATTAACAATATTAGTACAAAGTTTCACTCCACTATTTCTTTGCTTCATTGTGCAAATCTGAAAGTATTTGCAATGCTTGAATTGGAGTCGTACTGTTTATTTGGATTGTGCGAAGAGTATCTCTGATTTTATCATCTTGTATTTCAAAAATTGCAAGCTGTCCAAAATCATTTGATTTCTCTTTTGTTTTTATGGCATTAGTATGTGGCTTTCTTGTTTGACTTTCATTAATAATTTTCTCTTGTGATGAATCATTTTCAAGTGAACTCATTACTTCATTTGCTCTATTTATTATATCCATTGGCAGCCCAGCCATACGAGCAACGTGAATACCAAATGAGTGATCACTCGAACCACTAACTACTTTATGAGTGAAAAGAATTTTGCTTCCTGATTCCACTACTTCCACTTTATAATTTTTAATTCTATCAAATCTATTTGCAAGGTCATTTAGCTCGTGATAGTGTGTTGCGAATAATGTTTTAGCACCTATAACATTATGAATATGCTCCGATATTGACCAAGCAATGGAAATACCATCAAAAGTTGCAGTACCACGCCCCACCTCATCAAGCAAAATAAGACTTTTTTTAGTAGCATTATTGATAATATTAGCAGCTTCTTGCATTTCTACCAAAAAGGTACTTTCACCAGCAATAATATTATCTTGAGCTCCAACTCTTGTAAATATTCTATCAACCAGACCAATTTTTGCTGCACTCGCAGGCACAAAACAGCCAATTTGTGCAAGCAATACTATTAATCCTACTTGCCTCAAATAGCAAGACTTACCTGCCATATTCGGTCCAGTTATAATATGAATTTGCTCATCATCACAAGTAAGATTAGTATTATTACTTGCGAAAGTTTCGCCGTGTGGAAGTAATTTTTCAACTACTGGATGTCTTCCATTAGTGATAATCAAATCATTAGAATCATCTACTGTTGGCTCGCAATAATTATACTCTTGAGATACTTCAGCAAAGGATTGCAAGCAGTCTATTATTGAAATTAGCTGAGCATTCAATTGAATACTTTCAGTTTCGTAAGCAATTTTATCTTTTAAAATATTGAATAAATCTATTTCCAAAGTATTGATTTTTTCTTCTGCACCAAGTATTTTTGATTCTAATAATTTTAGCTCTGGTGTAGTATATCTTTCAGCATTTGCAAGGGTTTGCTTGCGTTCATAATATTCAGGAGCATTTTTAGATTGACCTTTTGAAATTTCAATGTAATATCCAAAAACATTATTATAGCTAACTTTTAGAGTATTAATACCAGATTTTTCTCTTTCCTCTGATTGATATTGATTAAGTAAATTTTTCCCTGAATATTTTGCTTCCAAATATTCATCTAATTCAGCATTAAAGCCGCTTTTAAATGTATTCCCAGAGCCAACAACTACACTTGCCTCGTGATTAATTGCACTTTCAACCAATTCTACAATTTCATTTAAGTAGTTAAATTTATTTATAATTTTATTTAAGGAATCATTATTCAGTTCTTTTATCAAATTATTAATTTCAGGTAGCAATTTCAAGCTATACATAATATTAAGAACGTCTTTTGGGTTTGCTCTACCAGTACAAACTTTAGAAATCAACCTTTCCAAATCACTAATTTGATGTAGTGTTTTTCTTAATGAAGCTCTGTTTTGAAATTGTTCCACCAATACTCTAACTGCTTTTAACCTTTCATTGATTTTTTCAATATTACGTAAAGGACGACTTATCCACTTTTTGAAAAGTCTGCCTCCCATTGGCGTAAGAGATTTATCTAAAATATCGTAAAGAGTTCCCTGCTTGCCACCCTCCCACATTGAAAAAGTAATTTCAAGATTTCTACGAGTGGAAAAATCTAAAGTCATATAATCAAATGGATTATATTCTGATAGCTTTTTAATTTGAGGTAAATATGTTTTTTGAGTTTCGGAAATGTAGTTAATTATCACTCCAGAAACAGAAATACCAAGTGTGTAATTCTCAACTCCAAATCCTTTCAAACTCTGAGTTTTGAAGTGTTTTAAAAGTTGTTCTTTACCAAATTCAAAATCAAAAAGCCAATCCTCGAGTTTGGTAATCGCAGGCTTGAATGATAGCTTTTCAGTAAGAGTAAGCATCACTTCTTTATTTGATTTATTTATCAAAATCTCTGCTGGACTAATAGATTCTAAAGTATCTGCAAGTTTGTCAAATGGAAGCTCTGCAATATAAAATTCACCAGTTGATACATCACAAAAAGACATTGCAGCAATAGTTAATCCACCCTTTTGATAGGCTATATCAATAGCAGCAAGATAATTATTTTTCTTTGATTCAAGCAATTTATCATATAAGGCAACCCCCGGAGTTAC
>JAYTXK010000510.1:0-4594 GCA_043743005.1 Ignavibacteriota bacterium | reverse complement strand
CCAGTGAAGGTCCACTTCCTCAAACAAGATTTGTAGTAAAAAAAGCACTTGCCAAACAGCTCCCTATTATCTTAGTTATTAATAAAATCGATAGAAGCGATGCCAGAATCCAAGAAGTAATAAATGAAGTATATGACTTATTTATCGACCTTGATGCAACTGAAGCCCAAATTGAATTCCCTATTATTTATGCTATTGCAAAAGATGGAGTCGCTTTCAAAGAATTAGGTGATGGCTCTACTGATTTTACTGTTTTATTTGAAACTGTTCTTGAAAATATACCAGGTCCTATTGCAAATGATGATGAAATTCCTCAATTCTTAGTTACTTCTCTTGATTACGATTCTTATGTTGGGCAAATTGCTATTGGAAGACTTATGAATGGTGTTTTGCAAATGAACAAGCAATATACTTTATGCCAAGAAGAGAAAAATGTGGCTAATATCAAATTATCTGCACTTTATACTTTCAATGGTCTTGGTAAGCAAATGGTTGAAGAGGTTGTTTCTGGTGATATTATTGCTCTTGCTGGTATTCCAAATGTGCAAATTGGCGATACTCTTACTTCAAACGAAACTCCAACTCCTCTTCCAAGAATTAAAGTAGATGAACCAACTGTATCTATGATATTCTATGTAAATTCTTCTCCTTATGCAGGTACTGAAGGCAAATTTGTTACTTCTCGCCACTTAAAAGCAAGATTGGATAAAGAAATTTTATCTAATGTATCATTGAGAGTGAAAATGACTGATAGAGCTGATGCTTTTGAAGTGTGTGGTCGTGGTGAGCTTCAATTAGGAGTTTTGATTGAATCAATGCGTAGAGAAGGATTTGAATTAATGGTTGCTCGTCCTAAAGTAATCACAAAAGAAGAAAATGGTAAATTATTAGAGCCTACTGAAAAAGTATATGTTGATGTTCCAGATGAATATGTTGGAACTGTTACGGAAAAGCTTATGTCAAGAAAAGCCTTAATGACTAATATGCAAACTCAAGGTCATGGCAGAACAAATATAGAATTTGTAATCCCTTCTCGTGGATTGATTGGATATAGAAGTTCTTTCCTTACTGATACCAAAGGTTCTGGAATTATGAATACTTTGTTTGAGGGTTTTGAACCTTGGTTTGGTCTAATTCCAAATAGACAAACTGGTTCGCTTGTGGCTGATAGAGCTGGAAAAGTTACTGCTTATGCTTGTTATGGTATGGCTGATAGAGGCGAATTGCTTGTTGACCCAGGTACAAAAGTATATATGGGTATGATTATTGGTGAAAGAAATAAAACTGGTGATATGAATGTAAATATTGTAAGAGAAAAACAACTTACAAATATGCGTGCTTCAAGCTCTGATGCTACTATAGTATTGCGTCCTGCTCGTAGAATGTCATTAGATAATTACATTGAATTTATAGATGAAGGAGAATTATTAGAAATCACTCCTGAATCCCTCAGAATGAGAAAAATGGAATTAGATCCAAACAATAGAAAAGCACAAACAAGACAATAATTAAAATAGATTTAAAAGAAAGCTACTCTCAAAAAAGGGTAGCTTTTTTTTTTGGTTGTGTCATTCAAAGTGAAGTGAGAAACCTAAGTGTTCGGTATTTGTAGCCAAAACTTTTATATTTGAAATTAGATACTTTATTACTTTTTGAGTATCTTTGTAAAAAGAAAATAAACCATAAATTTAGAATTATGAACTTTTTAGACATTCTTGAAAAATATAGAGAAATATCATTTTCTCAAAGAGATAAAGGTGCGAGATTTGAAAGATTAATGCAAAGTTATCTATTGACTGAACCCAAATATACTAATATTATCAAAAATGTTTGGTTATGGGAAGAATTTCATGGAAAAGATGAGATGGGTGGCAAAGATACAGGTATTGATTTAGTTGCTCTAACTCATGATAATGAATATTGGGCTGTTCAATGTAAATGTTATCAGGAAAATACACATATAGATAAACCAGAAATTGATACTTTTCTTTCTACATCAAGCAAGGAATTTTTTAATAGGAATAAAGAGAAAGTTAGGTTTACTCAAAGATTATGGATTTCTACTACAAATAATTGGGGACCTACTGCTACTGAAACAATAAAAAATCAAAACCCACCTGTTACTAGAATTAATTTAACTGATTTAATTGATGCTCCTATTAATTGGGAAAAACTTGAAGAGGGAATTACTGGAAAAGATAGTTTAAAAGCTGGAAAGTCTATAATGCCACATCAAGAAACTGCTTTAAATAATACAATTGAGTATTTTAAATCAAATCATAGAGGCAAGCTAATTATGGCTTGTGGTACAGGGAAAACTTATACTTCTCTAAAAATTGCTGAAAAACTTACAAATAACGAAGGTTTAATATTATTTTTAGTCCCATCAATTGCTTTATTAGGACAAACACTAAGAGAATGGTCTTTTGATGCTGAATATCCAATTAATGCAATTTGTATATGTTCTGACCCTGAAATATCTAGAAAGAAAACTAAAAATGAAGATGAAGATACTTTTAGTATTGTTGATTTGGCTATGCCTGCTTCTACGGATATAAATTGTATTTCAAGTCGAATTTATAATATTCAAAATAAAAAGAAAAAAGAGAAAGGTTTGACAGTAGTTTTCTCTACATATCAATCAATTGAAGTCATTGCAAAAACTCAAGCAAAATTAATTAGTCAAGGTTCAATTAAAGAGTTTGATTTAATAATTTGTGATGAAGCTCATAGAACTACTGGCGTTACTCTGGCTGGAGATGATGAATCTGCATTTACTAAAGTGCATAATAATGATTTTATTAGAGCTAAAAAGAGAATGTATATGACTGCTACACCAAGATTATTTGATGATAGTAGTAAGTCAAAAGCTGCTTTACATGATGCAATATTATGCTCAATGGATGATCCCAATTTGTATGGTGATGAAATTTATCGTATTGGATTTGGTGAAGCTGTAGAAAGAGAACTTTTGTCCGATTACAAAGTTATTATACTCACTATTGGTGATAAACATGTTCCTCCTGCTATTCAAAAAATGATGGCAAAAGGTGAATTAGAAATTGAAACAGATGAAATTACTAAGTTAATTGGTTCTATTTCTGCATTATCAAAGCAATTTTTAGATGAAACTTACAAAATTACTGAGAATTCTGATACACCTATGACAAGGGCTGTTGCTTTCTGCCCAAGTATAAAAAGGTCAAAACAAATTACAGATACATATAATATTATAACTGACAAGTACATTGAATCTTTAAATCAAAATAAAGATAATATGTTAAATACAGTTTCTAAGCATATTGATGGCACAATGTCGGCAACAAAAAGAGATGAACTACTCACTTGGCTAAAAGCACCAGTAAAGGAAAAGGAATGTAAAATTTTAACAAATGTAAGATGCCTGAGTGAGGGAGTTGATGTTCCCTCTCTTGATGCTGTTTTATTTCTGTCTGCTCGAAATTCTCAAATTGATGTTGTGCAATCTGTTGGTAGAGTAATGCGACGCTCTCCCGGTAAAAAATACGGATATATAATTATTCCAGTAGTTATTCCATCAGATGTAAGCCCTGAAGAAGCTCTTAATGACAACGAAAGATTTAAAGTAGTATGGACTGTACTTAATGCACTAAGGGCTCATGATGACAGATTTAATGCAATAGTAAATAAAATTGAACTAAATAAGAAAAAGCCTGATAATATAGAAATTAGAGAGCCATCAACTACATTTAATGAAGAAATTTCTATTACTGATATTACTGAATATGCTCAAACTGATAATAATGAAAACAAACAAATTCAATTAAAATTTAGCGAACTCAAAGATGTAATTTATGCAAAATTAGTTACTAAAGTAGGAGAAAGAGGATATTGGGAGCAATGGGCAAAAGAAGTTGCTGTTATTGCTCAAAGGCAAATTGAAAGAATGAAATATTTAATTGAAAATAAAGCAAATCAAAAAGAACAATTTGATAAATTTTTGATTGGTTTGCAAAAAAACATTAACCCATCAATTACTCAAGACCAAGCTATAGAAATGCTTTCTCAGCATATAATTACTAAACCAATATTTGAAGCATTATTTGAAGATTATTCTTTTGTCAAAAATAATGCTGTTTCGGTTTCTATGCAATCAATGTTAGATTCTTTAGAAGAAGATTCTAATTCAAAAGATTTAGATGGCTTGCAAAAATTTTATGAAAATGTAAAAATGAAAATATCTAAAATTGATAATGCTGAAGGTAAACAAAAAATCATTATCCAAGTTTATGATAAATTCTTTAAAACTGCTTTTCCGAAAATGGTAGAGCAATTAGGTATTGTTTATACTCCTACCGAAGTTGTGGATTTTATAATTCATTCGGTTGATGATATTTTAAAGCAAGAATTTGGACGTACTATTTCTGATGAAAATGTACATATACTTGACCCATTTACTGGAACTGGTACTTTTATTACTCGCTTAATTCAATCTGGATTAATCAAACAGAAAGACCTTGCTCGTAAATATAAATATGAATTACACGCAAATGAAATTGTATTACTTGCTTATTATATTGCTGCAGTAAATATTGAAAATGCCTTTCATGATGCT
>JAYTXK010000509.1:0-4457 GCA_043743005.1 Ignavibacteriota bacterium | reverse complement strand
TCTTGCAAGCAAGCCACCTCCGCCAGCGAAGGACAATTAAAGGATAAACAATTAGAAAAACAACATACATAATACTCTTACTATTTATATCAATAAGTGCCAATGCTCAGCTTTCGAATATTGGCACTGACTTTTTATTGTGTTTTCCTCAAAATGATGACCCAATACCCGATACTTCTTTGCATTTGATACTTTATGCCACTCCTTCAAGCGTAAAAGCTATAAATGGATATGTGGAATGGTGGGAAAAAGGAATTAAAAAAACTAAAGATTTTAGTGCTTTAGTTAATAATATTGCTACAATTGAGCTTCCAAATACTCTTCAATTAGATACATTTAATATAGCTTTGAAAAAAGGAATTAGAGTGCATAGTGATAATGATATGACCTTGTATGGCTTATCTTATCGCTATTATACCTCCGATGCCTTCCTTTGTTATCCAATAAATACTTTATATACAAATTACACAGTTGTAAGCGATAAAAATTTCTTTTTTAATAATACAATTGGTTTTAGTTTGAATAGATATTCAAATATTACAATGGTAGCAAAAGAAGATAATACAGAAATAACAATTAATCCAAATTGCCCTATTTGGTGGAATAAAAAGAAAAAAGGAGAAATATTTAAAATTAAGCTAAATGCTGATGAGGCAATGCAAATAATTGCAGATATAACTAATATTTATGATGTAAGTGGCTCTATGATTAATTCAAATAAGCCAATAGCTGTATATTCCACCCATCAAAGAACTGCAATAGGCAATAGAACAAATGATGCTTTGATAGAGCAAACTCCACCAATTCCAGCACTCGGCAATAGATATGTATTTACACCAAATTTCTCATATCAAGGAGATTTCAAAAGCTATGGCAAGATTGTATCAGCTTTTGATAATACTGAACTCGAACTCCCAGATAGTAATATTATTTTGAACAAAGGAGAATATTTTACTTTTCAATTTGATTCAGCATTTTATTTCAAAAGTACTCGCCCAGTATTAGCAGGACATTTGTGTCCTTCTCAAAGAAATGTAAAGTTAATTGGTGATCCTTTTCTTGCAATTTTGCCAACTCCTCAGCAGTGGCTGAAAAAATACACAGTAATAGCAGCACCTTTTTCCAATTTCACTTATCATTTTGTAAATTTAATGATTTCAAAATCAGCATATAAACCAATTAAATTTGATGGAAATTTCATTGCAGATAGTTTGTTCAAGCCAGTTAGAGGTGGAGATTACTTATGGCTAAGATTGGAAGATGTGCCAAAAGGAGTTCATAATTTTAGCAGTGAGGCAAAGTTTGGTATTTTGGTTTATGGTACAGGAGTTTATGATTCTTATGGATATACTGGTGGTATGGCTTTGGAGCATTTAGATTATCTAAATGATTCAGTTTCACCAAGTTTTGAAATTAATAAATGTAAACAAAGTATTTTGATAAAAGATGATACTACAAGTATTTTTTCAGGATTGGAAATATTAAAAATAATCGAAAAAGAGAATATTGATATTAATTACAAAAAGCTACTTAATGGTGATACTACTTTCTTAATTAATTATACTATTCCGAATGATAGAGTTTATAGCAAACTTATTTTACTTGTGGAAGATATTGCTGGCAGAAGGGACACTTTAAAATTAAATTTAAAGCCTCGAACTTTGTATTTTCAGGGTATAAAGGGAAGCAAACTATTTGACACACTTTATTACAATCAAGATTCATTAGTAAAAGTAAAAATTTCAAACAATGGATTAGCTGATGAAAAAGTTAATATTTATTTGAAACAAAACATTTCAATTTCTTTACCCCCATCAGAGATATTTAATAATATTCCATCAAATAGCTTTGTAGATCAAAATTTGATGATTAATGCTAATAAAATTGGTATAATCAGAGATACTCTTGTAATTGAATATTTAGATTGTAGAAAAAATGAAGAATTACCAATTGAGGTACATAGCTTAACATTTTATTATGAAACTACAAATAAATGTGGTGATAGTATTTCAATTACTTACAAAGATACTTATCAAGTCAAAAATGGTAAATTAGTATTTAATGGAAAAGCATTTATAATTTTGTATAATTTATTAGGTAATGAATTATATAGAAATTCATTTAAAGAAGGTGAAGAATTAGACTTATCAAAATTTGATAAAATTATTTTTCTAAAATTAGAAAACCATTATGAAATGATAATAAATGAATAAATTAAATGCAATAATAACAAAATATATACGTCAATAATACATATTCTTGTGTTTTGTTCTTTGAACTTTCATCAACTCCAGAGGAGTTACTTGTTTGTAGAAATAATTTGATTGTTTTTGTTTTCTTAAGCTCCTTAGGAACGAAATAGCTGAAATAAAAAGGTTCTAACCCCACCCCAGTCCTACCCCTAAAGATTTTTGACATAAAGTCAAAAATCGGGGAGGGAGAAATTAATACAAAAATAAGCGTAATTCACTGCAAAACACTGCAAAAAATCACGTTAGTCATTGATAAATAAAGAAGTGATTTTGCAGTAGAATTTTTTACTCCCTTATTGAAAGGGAGATGTCAGCTTGATGACAGAGGGTTTTTCTTAATTTGCTTTTTGAAATACAAAATACGAACACTTGACTCGTCACTTTGTTCTGAGTGACGGAACCGAAAAATAAGCGTAATTCACTGCAAAACACTGCAAAAAATCACGTAAGTCATTGATAAATAAGGAAGTGATTTTGCAGTAGAATTTTTTACTCTTATTGAAAGGGAGATGTCAGCTTGCTGACAGAGGGTTTTTCTTAATTTGCTTTTTGAAATACAAAATACAAACACTAAGGCTCCTCATTTTGTTCGGAGTGACGAAATGAACCAAAAAAAAAGCTACCTTTTTGGGGTAGCTTTTAAATATTAGAAAGAAACTATTTTGAGATAAGATAAACCAATATATCTTTTACCTTTCGCTGTTTTCTCAGTTGGGGGTGGATTCTTGGGATCGGTAGAATCACTTCCTTCTGCCGTTACTCTTGAAGTATTAATCCCAACTGAAACCAAATATTGCAAAATAGATTTAGATCTTTCATCAGTTAGCTTTTTGTTTTCAGCTTTATTTTTGTTATTATCAGGATAACAAACAACTTGAAACTTAACACTTTCATTTTCTTTTAAAGCAAGTGTATTTTTCAAATCTTCTAAAGAAATTTCAGCACCAAATCTAAGTTTAGATTTGTTTAATTCAAATGGTGGAACTGAAATAGGAATCATTGCGTTTGCTTCAAGTGGAGAAATCAAAAAGTCGTGTGAAAGCTCAGAATATTGACCAGAAGCAGCTATATCTAATTTCCAAGTTTCTTCCATATATCCTTTTTTCTTTAATCTTAATTGGTAAGTATTTCCCGGTTTTAATCCAGTAAGATAATAAGAACCATTTTCAGAAGCATTACTACGAGCAAATGCAATTTTGTTTCCATCTTTATCTAATACAAAAATAGAAACAGTTTCAGGAGCTTTTGTAACACTATTAAAAACATTTCCAACAAGCGACACAGTAGCATTCACTGCTTTTGATTGGGAATATGAATTTGCAAATCCCAATATTAAAAACAATAAAATCAAATTTATTTTTTTCATTTTTATCAATCTCTTATTTTCTAGTTAAAAATCTAACTGTGCCATCAGCACAACCTAAAATTATAGTACTTGCATCACTTGTCAAGTCCACCGACCAAATCTCAACTCCAGCATCAAAATTTAACAATTCTTTACCAGAATCTACGTCCCAAAGTTTAACTCTTTTATCTAAACTTGCAGTAACAAGCATTTTATTATCTTCAGTAAAAGAAGCATCTTGAATTAATTCAGTATGTGCTTTGATAGTTTTAAGCAATTGACCATTTGGCATTGACCATATTTTCACATTACCTTTTTGATCAGTAGAAACAAGTTTTTTACTATCAAAAGAATATAGTACTGTTAGCACAGGGCAATCATGGTCTAAAAGAGTTTTGATTGATTCTTTTGTAGTTAAATCCGTTGACCAAATTTTGATAGTTTTATCATCAGAGCAAGAAGCAATATATTTACCATCATAGCTATAAGCCACGTTGTTTGTAGGTAAAGTATGCTCTCTTAAAGTTTTTACTTCAGTACCTAATTTAGCGTCCCAAAGTTTTACAGTTTTGTCAAAACTTGTAGAAGCAACAAAAGTAGAGGCTTCATCTTGACTAAAATAAACCCCAATTACTTGGTCAGTGTGTCCTTTTAAAACTTTAAGTTGTTCTCCACTTGCAACATCCCAAATTCTAACAGTATGATCGCTAGAAGCACTAGCAATTAATTTGTCATTTCCAGAAAAAGACAAATTGTTCACTTGACCCAAGTGTCCTTTAAGAGTTTTTAATTCTTTACCTTCTGGAATACTCCAAATTTTAATAGTTTCATCCAAACTGCAAGTTGCAAATTTAGTATTG
>JAYTXK010000508.1:0-5175 GCA_043743005.1 Ignavibacteriota bacterium | reverse complement strand
AATGCTGAAGGAATTATAATCCGTGAAAATACTTTGGTTCATAGTAATTTCAGATCTAAAATATCATTAAAAGATTATTTAGATTCAAATAAAGTATTTGGAATAGAAGGTATTGATACAAGAGCTTTAACTAAGCAGTTGCGAACTGCAGGTGCTATGAAAGGTGGAATTACAACTGAAAATCTAAATCCAGATTCATTTTTACAAATGGTAAAAGATGCTGAATCAATTTCAGATACAGATATGTATAAATTGGTAATTGATAATAAGGTAAAAACTTTTGAGGGTACTTCAGAAAATAACTTAAGGATTGTAGCAATAGATTATGGAATTAAAACTAATATAATTACCGACTTACTACAAAGATTTAATAAAGTTCACTTAGTTCCATTTGATGAGAATTTTGATACTCATTTAAATAGTTTGGAATTTGATGGTGTATTTCTATCAAATGGACCTGGCGATCCTAGAATAGTTAAAGATATTGATAAATATCTATTAGATTTTGCAAATGCTAAAAAACCAATTATTGCAATCTGCTTTGGACATCAATTAATTGGTAGAGCATTTGGTTTGGAAGTAGTCAAACTAACTTTTGGACATCATGGTGGCAATCATCCTTGTAAATATTTGGGAGATGGAAAAGTTTATATTACAGCTCAAAATCATAATTATGCAATTTCAACCGAAAGTGTTAATAAATCAAAAGATTGGGTAATTACTTGGGAGAATTTATATGATGGAACTGTTGAAGGCATAAAACATAAAGAATTAGCTATTAATGCAGTTCAATTCCATCCTGAAGCTTCTCCAGGACCTACTGAAGCTAAACAAAGAGTTTTTCAAGATTTCTATGACACAGTTAATGGAGAAAATAAATAATGCCAGTAAGAACAGATGTAAATAGAATATTAGTTATTGGCTCTGGTCCAATTGTAATTGGGCAAGCTGGAGAATTTGATTACTCAGGTAGTCAAGCAGTTAAAGCATTAAAAAAATTAGGTTTTTATGTTGTAGTTTTAAACTCAAATCCTGCAACAGTAATGACTGACCCAGAAATTGCAAATAAAACTTATATTGAGCCAATTACTACACAAATAATTAAACAAATTATTCAAAAAGAGAAAATTGATGCAATATTGCCAACTGTTGGTGGTCAAACTGCATTAAATGTAACTTTAAAACTTAAAGAGGAAGGAATATTAGATAAGTATAATATTGAACTTCTGGGTGTAAATACACATTCAATTGAAGTAGCAGAAGGTAGATTACTTTTCAAAGAAGCTATGGATGAAATTGGCTTAAAATCAGCTCAAGGAGTGATTGTTCATACTTTTGAAGAAGCAATGAAAGTACCTGAATTAATTAATTATCCACTAATAATTAGACCATCATTTACTCTTGGTGGAAGTGGAGGAGGAGTTGCTTATAATGAAAAAGAGTATATTGAAATCATAAATCGAGGATTAGATTTATCTCCAACTTCAGAACTTTTAATTGAAGAATCATTGCTTGGTTGGAAAGAATATGAATTTGAAGTAATGAGAGATTTGAATGATAATGTTGTAATTGTTGCCTCAGTTGAAAATTTTGACCCAATGGGAATTCATACTGGTGATAGTATTACAGTAGCACCAGCACAAACTCTTACCGATGTTGAATATCAAGTATTAAGAGATTATTCTATTGCAATTATTCGTAAAGTTGGAGTGGCTACTGGAGGCTCTAATATCCAATTCTCTGTTAATCCTCAAAATGGAGAAGTAAGAGTAATTGAAATGAACCCAAGAGTATCCAGAAGCTCTGCTCTTGTTTCAAAAGCAACTGGATTTCCAATTGCTAAAATTGCAGCTCAACTTGCAGTTGGGCTAACTCTTGATGAAATTCAAAATGAAATTACTCAAAGCACACCTGTTTCCTTTGAACCTGCATTAGATTATATAATTGTAAAAATACCTCGTTGGGATTTTGAAAAATTCAAAGTTCCTTCCAAACTTACAACTCAAATGAAATCTGTGGGTGAAGTAATGAGCATTGGCTCTAATTTTAGAGAAGCATTACAAAAAGCATGTAGATCTTTAGAAATTGGAGTAAGTGGTTTGGATTTTAAAGGTTTGGACACTGCTTCTAAAGAAAAATTAGAAGATAAAATTACATTTGCTACACCTATGAGAATCTTTTACATAAAAGAAGCTTACAAAAGAGGATATACTACTGAAAGACTTTTTGAATTAAGTAAAATTGATCCTTGGTTTTTAGAAAATATTAAAGAAATAGTTAGATTAGAAAATGAAGTAATTGGGCAAAATATTAATTCTTTAGATCCAGATTATTTAAAGAAACTAAAATTAAATGGTTTTTCAGATAAGCAGTTAGGGGATTTACTTGGGGTGAATGAAACTGAAGTTAGAGCAAAAAGAAAAGCATTAAATATTCTTCCTACTTATAAAAAAGTTGATACTTGTGCTGCAGAATTTGATGCTCAAACTCCATATTTTTATTCTACTTATTTGAAAGAAAACGAAAGTATTCCAAAAAATAAAAAGAAAATTGCAGTTTTGGGTGGTGGTCCATTTAGAATTGGTCAAGGAATTGAATTTGATTATTGTGCATCTCAAGCTTCAATGATTTTGAAATCAATGGATATTGAAACTATAATGATAAATTGTAATCCTGAAACTGTTTCTACAGATTATGATACTTCTGATAAATTATACTTTGAACCCGTGTTTTTTGAAGATGTAATGAACATACTTGAACTTGAAAAACCAGATGGTGTTATTTTGCAATTAGGTGGTCAAACCCCATTAAAACTATCTAAAAGACTTCTTGATGCAGGTATAAATATTTTAGGTACTTCACAAAATAATATAGATAAAGCAGAAGATAGAGGAAGATTTATTGAAATGCTTGATAAATTACAAATTCCATATCCTGCTGGTGGCACAGCATATACTCAAGAAAATGCACTTAAAATTGCTTTAAATATAGGATTTCCAGTAATTGTAAGACCTTCTTATGTGCTTGGTGGCAGAGGAATGGCAATTGTGTATGAAGAATCTGATTTAAAACAATATATAACTGAAGCTGCAAAAGTAAATACTGATCACCCTGTTTTAATTGATAAATTTTTAGAACATGCTTACGAAGTTGATGTGGACGCACTTTCTGATGGAAATGATTCTTTAATTGCAGGTATTATGCAACATATTGAAGAGGCAGGCATTCACTCAGGTGATAGCTCTTGTGTACTTCCAACATATCTGGTTGAGCCTCATATTATTGATAAAATTAGAGACTATACTTATGCACTTATCAAAGAGCTTAATATTATTGGTTTTATCAACATTCAGTTTGCTGTTTTGAGAGATGATGTTTTTGTGATTGAAGTTAACCCTCGTGCTTCACGTACTGTTCCTTTTGTTTCAAAATCGAATGGTATTCCATTAACTAAAATAGCAGTTAACTTAATGTTAGGTAATAAGTTAAGCGAAATGAATATCCCAAATCCTGGATTTATGGGTTATTACACAGTTAAAACTCCAGTATTTTCATTTAATAAATTTCCAGGTGTTGATACAGTCTTAGGTCCAGAAATGAGATCTACTGGTGAAGTAATGGGTATAAGTGAATTTTTTGGTGAAGCTTATGTTAAGTCTCAACTTGCTGCTGGAAATCATTTACCAGAAAAGGGAAGTATATTCATTTCTGTTAATGATTTTGATAAAAAAGATATTTTACCCATTGCGTTGCGTTTTTCAAAATTAGGTTTTGAAATTAATGCTACATTAGGCACTCATACTGCTTTACAAATGAATGGTATTCAATCTACTTTAATCCCTAAAATTGGAGCAGGCAATCCAAATGTGGTTGAAAAAATAATGAATGGTGATATAAATTTAATAATAAATACACCACTTGGTAGAAAAGCTTACCAAGATGATTTGCAAATTAGAGAAGTAGCACTTGCAAAAAAAATCCTATGTATTACTACTCTTCCAGCTGCAAAAGCTGCATCAGATGGTATTGAATGGCTTCAAAGGCATCAAATTACTATCTATGGCTCTATCAAAAATAGAATGGAATGATACTAATTTATATTATTATGTAGATTTATAACCTGTTATTTTTATAGCAGGTTATTTTTTATCAATAGATAAATAAATATAAAGTAACTTTCATAAAACTGACATTTTCCTAAATATTATTTAATAGTATTTTTATTCTAATTAAATATGTTTATCAATCGTCGTTCTTTTTAATTAAGAACTGAAATACAAAATGATAAATACAAAAGCAAACCATTTAATTAATGAAAAGAGTCCTTATTTATTACAACATGCTTATAATCCTGTGGATTGGTATCCTTGGTCTGAAGAAGCATTTGAGAAATCAAAAAAGGAATTAAAACCTATTTTTCTTTCAATAGGTTATAGCACCTGTCATTGGTGTCATGTGATGGAACATGAATCATTTGAAAATGAAGAAATTGCTTTTTTGCTTAATACAAACTTTGTTTCTATAAAATTAGATAGGGAAGAAAGACCCGATTTAGACCAAATTTATATGACAGCTTGCCAAATGCTTACAGGTGCTGGTGGCTGGCCCCTTACAATATTTATAACTCCTGATAAAAAGCCTTTTTTTGCTGGAACTTATTTTCCAAAAGAATCAAAATACAACAAAATTGGATTTAAAGATTTATTGAATAGAATACTTGATGTTTGGAATAAAGATTATTTTCAGGTAATTGAATCAGCGAATGAAATTACAAAAACTCTTTCAAGTAATGTAACAACTAATAAACAAAACGAAATTGATTTTAATATAATTGAAATTGCAGTTTCAAAATTGCAAAGTACTTTTGATGAATATTATGGAGGCTTTGGCACTCGTCCAAAATTTCCAATGGGGCATAATCTTACATTTCTTTTGAATTATTACAAGCTGAATAAAGATGAAAGTATTTTAAAAATAGTTGAAAAAACATTGATTGAATTGAGAAATGGTGGTATTTATGACCAAGTTGGTTTTGGTTTTCACAGATATTCAACTGATGAAAGGTGGCTTGTTCCTCATTTTGAGAAAATGTTATATGATAATGCTTTGCTATTAATTGCTTATTCGGAAGCATACTCTATTACTCAAAATGATTTTTATAAAGATACGGTTTTG
>JAYTXK010000507.1:0-7399 GCA_043743005.1 Ignavibacteriota bacterium | reverse complement strand
TTGGCATTGACTACTTTTTTGGTAGCTGCTGAAAAACCTGATTTTAGCGTATTAGCTATTCAAGGTGATGTTACTGTAAAACGTGACAAAGATAATGATTTTAAAAAAATCAATGCTGGAGAAAAACTTTATAGCAAAGATCAAATTAAAATTTCTAAAGGTGCTTATGTAGGCTTAATACATTCTTCTGGTTCTCCAATTGAAATTAAAACTTCTGGTAATTATACAGTTCTAAAGTTAATTGCTCAAGCAACTGGTAAAAAAAGTAATGATGTAACTAAAAAATTCACAAATTACATTATTGATGAAATGACAAAATCTGATGACAAATCAAGTGGTGCAGGCAATAAAGACAAATCAAAAACTTTAGGTGCTGTTGAAAGAGCAGTTGGTGGAAGCAAAGCAGGCATAATTGCTAGATTACCTCGTGGTTCTTATGCAATTGATAATAAATTAGATTTCTCTTGGTATCAAAAAGATGGAGCTAAATCATATAACTTCATTTTAAGAAATACAAATGGTAAAGAAATTTTCAAAAAAACTGTAACTTCAACTAATCTTACTGTAAACTTAGATGAAGTTAAAATGAAACGTGGTGAATGTTATAACTGGTCAGTTAGTACTGATAATGCAAAAAGCGATGAATTTTGTATTATGAGAATGACTGATGAAGAATCAAAACAAGTTAATAGCGATATTATTCAAATAAATTCTGAAGTTGGTAAAAACCCTGGTTCAATTGGTCATTTAATTTTAGCTTCTTATTATGAAGAAAAAAATATTGTTAATAGAGCTATTAGTTCATATCAACAAGCATTAAAATTATCACCAAATGTTGATAATTATAAAAAGTTCTATTCTTTATATTTATCTAGATTAGGTTTGAACGAAGAAGCAAATAAAATTGCTAACTAAGAAATAAAACCTTTAATTTCTTTTAAAGCAATCTCACTTCTTGAGGTTGCTTTTTTTTTATTTAATCCTTTGATTTATGGCACAATAATTTATAATTACATTAAATAAGTTATAAGTTTTCAGACTTACTTGGCTAATATTGGACTTTTTATAAACAATTGACTTTTTGTAACCAATGAGAATTAAAAAATATTTTGCAAAATCTTTTTTAGAAGGAAAATTGCTAATCCAAAGTGAATTGGGTGATGAAGCAATTATACTTTCTTCTCGAAATGTACAATCTCCAGAAGGTGAAAATATTTTTGAGATAGTAGCTGCATTGGACGAAAATGTAAATTCTAATGCAAGACCAATTAAAGACAAAGTTAGTGAAAATAATAATAATATCAAAAATGATATTTTATTTAACAACTCTAATGAAAATGCAATTGGTTCCACTGAAGTTTATGCTGAAATTAGTAATATAAGATTGTTGCTCAACGAAATGTCTGATAATATAAAATATAGACATAGCGGAGCAATGAGTCCTGAATTTTCTAAATTATTTAAAATATTAAGAAAAGCAGATTTGTCAGAAGATTATTCATTATTTTTAGTAAATACTCTTTCAAGAAAAAATTTTAATTATGAATTACCTGAATTAATAGAAGAATCAAAAAAACAAATTACTAGAGAAATATTAATTCAAGAGCAACTTCAGATTATTCCAAATAGATTACAAAAAGTAATGTTTTTGGGAATGACTGGTAGTGGTAAAACAAGTTCTTTGATAAAGTCAGCTGTAATATGTAAATTATTACTAAAAGCAAGGGTTTTAATTGTTTCAATGGATAATTATAAAGTAGGTGGTGCTGATCAACTGCAAACATTTGCTTCACTTGCAGGTTTAAATTTTAGATCAGTATATAATGGAAAAGAACTTCAAAATTTGGTCGAAAATGAAAAAGACTATGATTTTGTATTTATTGATACACCGGGTAGAAATTTCAATGATGAGCAGTTTAATACATCTATAAAAGAAATTATTGATACCTCCAAACCCGAACATATTTATATGGTTTTAAGTGCAACAACAGCTGAAACTACTTTAATAAAGAATTTTGAACATTTTAAAATGTTTAGACCAAATGCAATTGTATTAACTAAAATTGATGAGTGTGCTTCAATTGGTGCAATAGTTGGATTTTTAGCTAAAAGTAAAATTCCATTAGTTTATCTATCAACTGGGCAGCAAATACCAGAAGATATTGAGCCAGCTGATAAGAATAAATTAGCTAATTTTATATTTGATAAATCAAATTAACTTATGCAAGAAATCGAAAGAAATACATTTACTATAACAGTCTGCAGCGGAAAAGGTGGAGTTGGGAAAAGTGTGCTTACTGCTAATTTATCAAATTTATTAGCTGATAAAGGATGTAAAGTTTTGATATGGGATGCCAATGTTAATTTTCCAAATCAACATCTCATAAATGGAGTTGAATTAAATGCAAGTATTTCTGATGTGTATCAAAACAAAATTAGTATTAATACAGCAATTCATTCAATTAAGCCAAATTTGGATTTGATTGCAGATATACCTGCAACAGGAAAAACTCAAAATTATGAAAATGATAGTATATTAAAAACTTTTGAAAGTATTTTGCTAAATACAAATTATGATGTAATAATTATAGACACACCAGCAGGTGGGTCTAATGATGTTTTACAATGTTGCAATATAGCAGATATAGTTGAGATAGTGGTAACTGATGAACCAACATCTATTTTGGACGCTTATGGTTTGCTCAAATTAATTTTACCTATTATTCCTAATGAATATATTAATTTATTAGTAAATAATGTGATTGATTTTGAAGATGCTGATGAAATAACTTATAAACTAAATTTGGCAACTGAGAAATTTTTAAACGTGAGATTAAATGTAACTGGGTTTGTGCCTTATGATAGGATTATAAGACAATCTATTTTACAGCAAGATTTGTTTGTAAATTCAAACCCAAATTCTGAGGCTGCATTAGCATTATCAAAAATTGCTAATACTTTTCTCGAAAAAATAAATTTAGGACTAACAGTTTAATAGGATATTCTGAGTAAATTATGGCAGAGAAAGAAAAGAAAAAAGTACTTACTCCTGACGAACAAAAAGCTGAACAAGAAAGGCTTGCCAGAGAGAAAAAGGAAGAAGATGAACTAAAGAAAAAACATGCCGAGAAGATAAAGCTTAAAAAAGAGAAAGCTGCTCGGATAAAAAAGAAACATAAGAAAGAAGAAAAAAGAGTAAAATCATTAATAAATTTACCATTTAAATTGCTTTCTCAGATTTCTTTGCTTATTACTTTATTTTGCTTTATTACTTTGTTCTTTGGATTGAATAAACCAATAAATGATACAATTTTATATTCTTTTTTTGTATTTATTTTGCTATATGTTGGTATAGGTACTATAATGGTAGGAATGTTTTTCTTAGTATCTGAAGATAAAATAGTTGAAATGGAAGAAATGAAAAAAGTTGAATTAGAACGATTGAAAATGGAAAAGACTAAAGAAGAAGAAGAACTTGCACATATGGTAGAATTGGAAAAGGAAATTACTTCTAAAAAATTAGCTGGTAAATTTCTAAGAGAAAATTCTCCTGAAATATATTTCAATGATAATGAAGACTTTAGTGATAACAGTTCTATGAATAGCGATTTGGACTTTATTTCATCTGGTATAGATAGCAAATCTTCAGAGAATAGTGATGATATAGATTTGAACGAACAACAATTTATGTATTCTGAAAATGACTTGAATCCTTATGGTGAGGAAGAAGAGCTATTTGGAAGTAATAGTAACCAAGATTTGTTCGAACTTGAAATGTCTAAAGAAGAAAATGATAAATTTGGATTTGAGAATTTTGAATTTGATACTGAAAAAGTATAAATATAGTAGAAACTCGTATTTTTTGAGATTTATAATTATAGTAAATTGTATTTAAAATTAACTACTTAATTAAATAACATGGCAATGTCTGAAGAAGAAATAGTAAATGCATGGCTTTTATATGTAAGTAATCCAACTTTGGATATAAAACAAAAGTTGGTATTGAACTATATTTGGCTGGTTAAGTATGTACAAAAGCAAATGAACTTGCCTATTAATACCATACTAACTTATGAAGACTTTACAAATATTGGAATTTTGGGTCTTCATGAAGCAATTGATAGATATGACCCTGAAAGAGGAGTTAGATTTGAGTCATTTGCTATACCAAGAGTTCGTGGTATGATTCAAGATGAGCTAAGAAAATTAGATTGGCTTTCAAGGTCAACTAGAAAAAAAGCTCAAGACTTAGCAACTGTTACAAAAGAAATACAATCAAATGGTGTTTATTCTCAATATGAAATAATGGAAAGACTTGGTGTTACTCCAGAAAAATATGAATCTTATTTGGCTGCAGCGGCTGCAGCAAAGGCTTCAATTTCATTGAATGAAGTTCAAACTATTACTTATGATAATGAAGAATATGATATTTTTGAAACTATTTCTGATAGCTCTGATGTAGATACACTTTCAACAATGGTTGAAAAAGAAAAAGTGATTTTAATTCAAAATCATATTCAGAGTTTGGAAAACAAACAAAAAGTAGTTATGTCCTTATATTATTATGAAGAACTTACTTTTAAAGAAATTGGTGCTGTATTAAATGTGTCTGAAAGTAGAATTTGTCAAATACACTCTCAAGTATTAAATAGCTTAAAACAAAAATTTAAAGAGTACGAGCATGCTTAATTCTTCGGTAAGAAGAAAATTAAATTCAATGCGTGATATACCTACTATTCCAATTGTAATTTCACAAGTTTTGCAAGCTTTGGATAATGTAGATATTAGAGCTACTCATTTGGCTAATTTGATTGAAAGAGACCAGACTCTTGCTACAAGAGTATTGCAAGTTGCCAATTCTCCTTTTTATGGCTTTTCAGGTAAAATTTCTACAATAGACTTAGCAGTTGTAATTATGGGGCTAAATTCAATTAAAGAAATTGTTATTGGATTAGTTGTACAGAGGCTTTTCACTCGGTCAAAAAAATCAATCATAAATATAAACGATTTTTGGCAATATTCACTTTTTTGTGGTTCAGCCTCAAGACTTTTAGCAAGGAAATTAGGTTACAAATTAGCTGGAGAGGCTTTTGTAACTGGATTAATGCACGATTTGGGTATATTAATTTTAGCAAACAACTTTACTTTTCATTTTAGAAAGATATATGCAATTTGCGAAGAAGAAAATATGTCATTAATTGAGGCTGAAGAATTAGTGTTAGGATGTAATCATGGCGATATAGGAGCTTGGCTTGCAGATAAATGGAACTTCCCTATTCATTTAGTTGCTGCAATTCAAAACCATCATATACCTTTGGAAAAACTAAATGAAGAAGCTAATACTGAACTTGGCTTTAATGAAATAAGCCAACCATTGACTGCAATTGTTTCACTTTCTGAATATTTTGCTGGTGAGCTTGGATATAAAGCATGGCAAGTTGAACATAAAAAATCTCCTTTATATTTATCTACAGAAATTTTTGATGATATTTCTGGCGATGATACTCTCTCTTCATCAAGTGCTATTGCAAAATTGAAACAAGAATTAATAGATGAATTTGAAAGAGCTTCTGAATTTCAACAATTACCTACTTATTCAGTTTATAGATAATGTCGAAAAAACAAAATATAACAAATAACTTATTAAAAAGTACTAATGAAAATATGCAAAAAGAGTATATTCAAACTTTAGAATTATCTGTTAATTTACTTCAAAATGAAATTGAAAATTTAAGAATTCAATTATCACAAAAACAAGACTTTGATAAGAATTTGCCAAAAATCATAACTAAATCAAATTATAGTGAATTTGTTACAGAATTAAACAATTGTAAATCAAATGAAAAATTATTAGAAGTAGTTTATAAAAGAATTGGTAACTTTTATAGTCTATTTGAAATCAATTTGTATTTTTATAATTCAAATAAAATTATTGAACCTATAACTGAAAAAATTAATTATAGCACTTTAAATAATTTGGTAAGAAGATTTGAAGAGCAAGGTATATTAGATTGGGTTTCAGATGGAAAAGTTGTAACAATAATTCATAATTTAGATGATGCTTTTGAAAGTACACCAACATTTGTAATTTTAGTCCCTATAATATCACAAAGCAATGTAGTTGGGTTTTTTATAGGTCGTACTTCTAGAGATAAAAATTCGTTTAGTGAAGCCGAACTTAATGATTTAAGTTTGATTGCTGAATATTCTGCTTATGCTATTGATAACCTAAGAGGCAAAGAGGAAATAGTAAAAATGAACCACAAACTTTATGGATTGAGCGAACAAATGCTTGAAACTTCAAGAATGGCTACTATTGGAGAATTAACTACTTCTATTGCTAAAGAATTTGAAAACCCACTTAAAATTATTAAAGGGAATTTGGATTTAATTGATAAGGGAGTGGGAAATCAAAAGAGAAGATTACAAATTATTAAAGAACAAGTTGAAAAAATGTCCCAAGTTCAAGGAAGAATTTTAACTATTTCTACAGTTAATTTCGAAGAGATTGCAGAAAAATTAAATATTTGCACGATTATTGATTCTATATTATTATTATCAGAATCTCAATTTGTCGAAGATGATATTAAAATTATTAAAAATTATAGCAACACTGATTTTGAAATATTTTTTGTGAAATCTCAATTTGAACAAGTAGTTTTAAATTTGCTGTTTAACTCAAAAGAAAGATTGATTGATGGTGGTGAAATTACATTAAGTGTGCTTGAACACAGAAAGAACACTTTAGTTTTTAGCTTAACCGATAATAGTGTTGGATATACTGATGATGAATTAAATGATATTTTTGAACCAAATTTTGCAACCAAATATGGCAATAAAGCAGGGTTAGGTTTGTATCTTGCAAAAAGTATTGTTGTAAAAAACAAAGGTAAAGTAAATGTAGTTTCTGATATTAACAAAGGTACTACTTATAGAATTATTCTTCCTAAACTATGAAAAAAAATAAAATAAATATATTATACCTATTTTTGACAACTATTTTTTTGGTTGTATGTAATTTGCAAATTATTATTGCACAAGAAAAACTTGAAAGAATTACAATTAGCCCTATGAATAGAGTAAATATTTATTTTAACGAAATACCTAAATTTACTTCAAACTTATCTGCTGACAAACAAAAAATAATAATAAAAATTCCTGCATCAAGTTTTAAAAGTAATATAAATGAAATTACTGGAAAAGGTGTAGTCCAAAGAGTAATTGCAAATAAAGTTGGTAATGATATTATAGTTGAAATTTTCAGTGGTGAAAAAAGAGGTTATAATGCTACTCCAATGCCTTTTTCTAATTCAATTCAAGTTGAATTATTCAAATGGGACAAATTAACACCAGCAGAAGATGCATTCCATACTGCCCTACTTGCTTTGGAATCTAAGGT
>JAYTXK010000506.1:0-8031 GCA_043743005.1 Ignavibacteriota bacterium | reverse complement strand
GTACCATTTTTGATTTTTATAATTCCTCGCCTTACTCCCGGCTTACACCCCGGAGCGAAAGCTGATGGTAATGTCGGTCCAGTAATTAGTACACAGCAAGGTATGTTAGATTCGAGTTTAGCCTATACTTATTATTTCTCTCTTGCTGGATTTATTATTTTATTTTTCTGGCTATATAATTTACATATTCGTTATCAAAAAATTAGAAACAAGGTTTTATAATGTATCATTTTTTAGTTGAAAATTCAATATATGTTGTCTTAATTATTGTTTTAATAATTTGGACTGGAATTTCGCTTTTCCTTTTCAATTTGGACAATAAAATTACAAATTTAGAAAAAATAATAAATAAAGATAATAATGGAGGTTTGGAATGAAACCAAGATATTTGATTGGTGGGATTATTATAATCATATTTGTTTTTATATCTTTGAGGTCATTTAATTTAAACAAAATTGATTATTCTAATTTTGATGGAGCTTCTACTACAAGCAATACTGTACAAGTATCTGGGGCATTAGTAAAAGAAAAAAGCTATGCGTATAATTCTGAAAAAAATGAATTTACTTTCTATATGAAAGATGATAAATTAAAAGAAGTAAAAGTAATTTATTCGGGAGCAAAGCCTAATAATTTTGATCTGGCTCCCAAAGTAGTTGTCAAAGGCACTTATAAAAATAATTGTTTTTATGCAACTGAAATACTAACAAAATGTCCTTCAAAATATGAAGGCAAAGCAGAACAAGTAATTTAAATAAAATGATTGGTAAAATATTAGTTTATATAACTTTTAGTGCATTTTTTATTTCCACATTGAGCTATTTCTATGCAATGTTTAGTAAAAAAGAAGCATTAGTTCGATTAGGCAGAATAACATTTTATATGGGAACTGCTGGAATTGTAGCAACTACATTGTTTTTATTATCTAAGATATTGGCTCATGATTTTCAATTCACTTATGTATGGGAACACTCATCAAGAGAATTGCAAAATTATTTTTTAGTTGCTACTTTTTATGCTGGTCAGCAAGGTTCATTTTTACTTTGGGGTTTGTGGACATCACTAATAGGATTTATTCTAATTCCATATTTGCAAAAGCACAAGTATGAAGCTCCAGCAATGAGTTTCTATTCATTAGCTATTTCATTTATTGTTTTTATTTTGATTTCTAAAAGCCCATTTGATTATGTTTGGGAAACATATATTGGACAAGTTGCAGAAAATTTTACACCTAAAAATGGAAGAGGGCTCAATCCAATTCTACAAAATTATTGGATTACTATCCACCCTCCTATTTTGTTTTTAGGATTTGCATCTCTTACTGTTCCTTTTGCATTAGCAATGGCTGCATTAGTTAACAAAGATTTTAAAAATTGGATAAATATCACAATTCCTTGGACTTTATTTGCTTCAGGTATATTAGGCTTAGGAGTGATGCTTGGTGGATTTTGGGCTTATGAAACATTAGGTTGGGGTGGATTTTGGGCATGGGACCCTGTAGAAAATTCATCACTGATGCCTTGGATACTATCTGTAGCATTAGTACACACTATGTTAGTTACAAAAAGAACAGGTGGACTTGTAAAAACAAGTTTTATTTTAGCTATCTTAGGATATATATTTGTTTTATATTCTTCATTTCTAACAAGAAGTGGAGTTCTGGGTGAAACATCTGTACATTCATTTGTTAGCCCAGGAGAAGTAGTTTACAAACTTCTTCTAATATTTTTAATTTCATTCATTATAATTTCAATAATTACTTTATTTTTAAGACTTAAAAGTATTCCAGATTCAAAATTAGAATTTACTACTTCTTCAAAAGAGTTTTATATTTCAATTGGGTCTGTAACTTTACTTGTAATTGGATTTGTAGTATTTTTAGGCACAAGCTGGCCTATTTTTGCAGAGTATTTAGGTAAAACCAAAGCAACTGTTGAAACATCTTGGTATAATGGTTTAGTACTTCCTATTGCTGTAATTATGTTAATATTAAACTCATGGTCAATCTTATTTAATTGGAGAAGTAGTAATTCAAATGAAGTATTTAAGAAATCATTATTAAGTATTGCAATTGCAATATTTATTACTTTAATTGGCTTTTACTTTGGAGTAAATAGTTTTAAATTTGTTGCTTTACTGTTTGCTTCTGCATTTTCACTTTCAATTAATATTAAATTTGTAATTAATAATATTAGCAAAGATTATAAATATGTAGGCGGTTTTCTTTCTCATCTAGGTATTGCAATATTTACAATAGGGGCTATAACAAGTGGTGGATATGCAATTAAAAAACAAGTAAGATTAATTGAACATCAAAGTAAAACTTTTGAAGGATATAAACTTACTTACTTTAAAAAAGAGCAAATCGAAAAAGACTTGGCAGATAGAGAAAAATACCAATATACTATTCAAGTAGAAAAAGATGGTAAAATTTCAAATGTATATCCTATTGTATATTGGAGTGATTTCAACCAAAGACAAGCACCATTTTTTGAACCTGGTATTAGTACTTATTTAGTTCAAGATGTTTATGTATCACCTTTTTCAATTGAACCTTTTTATGAAAAACCTCCAGCTATATTAAGCAAAAGTTCAGTACAAAAGATTTCAATGGATACTAATATTAGCATTGAATTGGTAAAATTTGATATGAGAGCAATGATGGGTGCTGCAAATGGAGGACCTATCAAACCAGGAGCAGTTGTTCATTACATTGGAAAAGATTTTAATAAAACAGATACTTTATATGCAATATTGGACCCTCAAACTGGCACAAATATGCCTTTTTGGGATACAATTCCAAACACAAACATTGAAGCTGGTTTTATTCAGTTAATTCCAAATAAAGAGAACTTAAGCTCATCTCAAGCTGTTATAGCATTTAAGGAAATTGGTAAAAGTCTTGAAATACCTAAAGATATTTTTACTTTTGAAGCATCGATTAAACCTTTGATTAGCTTAGTATGGTTAGGAACTATTTTAATTGTTTTAGGATTTTTTATATCAATCATAAAATATAATTCTAATTCTAAAAAATTGGAAAAGGCTTTACTTGTAAATGAAGAAGCAGGTACCTAGAAAATATTAATTTGAAAACTATGTATAATTATTTTAACAAAATATTTTCAAAAATAAATTATAAAAAAGCAATTTTTATTATTTTGATTTTTTCTCCTTTGCTTTTTTCAGCCAAATTGGTAGTCCCTTATTATCAATATGAGATTAGTGGTATTTTTGATAATCAAAATATAGGTAAATTAGAAAATAATACACTAGTAATATTTGGTAAAAAAGCAGATAGTCAGAATTGGTATGCTTTGCATCAATTTTTGATTAATAATACAGATAAACAAGATTTCCCAATTTGCTTAACTGATACAAATGGAAATTTTTTGCTTAGAGTTACTACTCAATTAGGTAAATTAGATTCTATTAAAGTTGCTAAAATAGATATTTTTCAGAATTATGCTTTTTCAAATTCTATATATGTCGGAAAATTAGATAGTACTGAAATCAAAAATAGATTTGAATATTCTAATCAAAGTGGTTGCAGTTGTGAAAACACTACTTCAAGTGAATTGGTAGTAACTGGTTACTATATGACAATTAAAAATCAAAAAATCAAAATAAATTAGTTGAATATCATTCTATATAATTTTAAAATAATAAATTCGGAAAATTTATGAAAATCAAAATATTTTTATTAGTAAGTGCAATCAGTTTCATCAGTATTGCTTGCAATAAAGTAGAATCTCCAAAAGTAAATACTGCTGGAATGAATGCAGAAGTTTCTCAAACTGCTTCTGATCCAAAAGTTTTTAGTTCAAAAGATGTAATGCTTAATTCAGTAAGTAAAGCAATTGAAATTAGTTGGAACGAAAATGGCAATTTGAAAACTTTTTCTCAATATACTAAAGGTAAAGTAGTATTCTTAAACTTTTGGGGTACTTGGTGTCCTCCTTGCAGAAGAGAAATTCCTGATATTATCAAATTACAAAAAGATTTAATGAATAAAGATTTTATAGTTATTGGAATTGCAAACGAAAGAGACCCTGAAAAAGCTGTATCTAATGTAAAAGCATTTGCTACAAAACAAGGCGTAAACTACTTAAATATAATTGATACCGATGGTAGAATTTCAAAATATTATGGTCAATTGAATGGTGAAATCAATGCAGTTCCTACTACTTTCATATTAGATAAAAATGGTGCCGTAGTTGAGAAAGTTGTTGGTGGAATGGAATACGATAGTTTTTATAGCCTAGTTGAAAAATATATAACAAAGTAATTTGATTTTTTTTCTTAGAGATTTTTTTATTTTAGCATATTAAAAAAATGCCACTCAGATTTTGGGTGGCATTTATATTTTTTACATAAGAAAATTTTAATTGCAGGTTTTCTTTTTATTCTCTAAAGCACCCTTATTGTTTGGGTCGATTTCTAAAACTTTCTTATAGTTTTCACAAGCATTTTTCATATCGCCAGTACTATGGTATGAAATAGCTAAATAAAGCCAAGCAAACTGCGAACCTGGATTTACATCAGTCCATTGTTTTGATAAAGCACTCAACTTTTTGAAATCCTTAGCTTTGTATTCCAAATCGCAAATTTTTCCAAATAAGCCATTTATGGTTTGCTTGTATTTTGTAGTATCAGATAAACTTTTATTTAAGGCTAAATTCAAATTTTCTTTATATTTCACCATTTCATTTTTTTGTGCATAGGCTTCTGCGATAAAGCTATAAGTTTGAACTTGGTTTGAATCTAATTTATTTGATAAATCTAAATAATAAATAGCTGAATCTGGACTTTGTAAAAATGAATGAGATAAACCAATATAATATGTGGTTTTAGAAGCAGTAGAATCTACTCCATTTACTTTGCAAGTTTGATTAAAATATCTAATATTTAAGAAATATAGTGCATCATTATACTTTTTAGCAGTAAAAAGTAATCTACCAACGGCATCTTCTATTTGACAAGCATCATTAGGATATTTAGATATAGTTTCTTTAAATACATTTACTGATGCAGTAGTATCACCAGCAAGCAAAAAAGCAAATCCATATTTTCTATAATCAGCAATTGATAAAGTAGTATCTTTTTTCAGTTCAGCATAAGTAGAAGTAGTTAGAGGAAAATTCTTAGTATCATAATAACTTCTTGCAAGCAATAACTTTGCTTTAATACGAACAGTATCAATATTTTCTGAACTATATTTCAGATGCACTAAAGCAGAATCATATTGCTTTGTTTCAACCAGACATTGTGCTAAAAACCATCTAGCAAGTTTGCCATCAGGACGTAATTTATAATATTGATATAATGCTGGTGCAGCTTCTTTAAAATTATATGACCAAAACTTAATTTTACCAATTTCAAAATATGCTTTTGCATTTTTAGGATCTTGCTTTATTACTTCATTCCATTCTTTCAAGCAATTACTAAAATATTCATTTGCAAGTTCTGAACCAATAGGCTCTCTCGAACCTAACCAATAATATGAAGTAGCTAATTTTTCTCTTGCTGAAAGTAAATTTGGATTGATTGTAAGTGCTTCATTGTAATTACTTTGAGAAAGTTCATAAACTCCTTGCTCAAAATACATATTTCCAAGTGTAATAAATAAATCTGGGTTTTTATTATTCAATTTTTTAGCTTGATTGATAGTTACTTCAGCATCTTTCATGTTTTTGTCTGCAATATAAGCATCTGCCAAAGATAGATAAGATGTTTGGTCTTTTTTGTCTTCACTAACTGCATCTTTTAATATTTTAATAGCTTCTTTAGTTTGACCTTTTATTCTCAATACATTTCCAATTTTTCTCATTATAAAAGGCTTACTACTTTTAATATCATTTGCCATTTTATAAAAATACATTGCTGAATCTGGGTTATCAATGTTTAAATATGCATCGCCACACATAACTAAGACTTCTAAATTCTTAGAGTCTTTTGCTTCTTTTGAAGCCGAAATAGCATATTTTGATGCTTCATTAAAATCATTTTCACCCATTGCTTTTTTTAAATTTGCAGTATTCTGTTGGGCATTAGCATCAAAAGCTAAAAATAATATTAAAAGCAAAGTCACTTGAAAAAACTTCATAAATTTCCTAAATTATTAAATAAATTATATTATTAAATTTCTAAATTACTCTTCACTCATCTTAAGCTTTAGATTTGCATAAGCTGGTACCAATCCCCTATTCAACAAATATTTTTGAACCTTAAACTCTTTACCCATATAAGTTGCAAACCAATAAGGTAAATTTTGTCTTTCTTCAAAAAGATATGTATATATCGAAACTTTAAACGGATATTTATTTTGAACTAAATAGCCTTGATGAACTGTTTTAGGTGAAATATATTTATTAGTTGAATCTTGAAAGCCAATTCTTAACATTTTAAAATTTGAATCATTTGTTAAGTCAGACATCAAACCAATACCTAAAGCATTATTTTTCAAAACATACATTTTCACTGAATCCAAATTACTAAAGTAATTTAATTTTTTAGTTAATTTTTGATTTTGCAAAATATATTTTTCAAAATTACTAAAAATTGAAGTATTAGCATTAGTAATTGAATATTTTAAATCAGTATTAATTTTTTTAAAATCTTGATTTAAATCATATCCTTTATTTTGAAAAAGTTTTTTAACCTGACTAATATTTAGAGTATCAATTGCAAAATCTTTTTTTACAAACAGAACTAAAGCATCATCAGCTATTTTAATTTTTTGATGTTTAGGAACTTTATAGACTTTCATCAACGAATCTTCATCTTTCAAATAATCTCTGGCAATTATACTCACCCTTGTTTTGCCTGCAAGCAAATGAGCCATTGCTCCCCTGGCATTAATTTTCACTTTAGTAAGAATTACGTTTGGATATTGAATAAAATAATCTTTAAATGCTGAATCTAAAATATTAAATATTGCATCATCACAGTAAACTGTTAATTTGCCTGAATTTAAAGTTTCAGTATCATTTGGGTCTTTAATTTCATATTTATTATCACAAGAAACTAAAGTAAACAAAATTAGTATTAATAGAATATATTTATTCATCTTCATTACTATTTAATTCTTCTCTTTTTTCTTTAATATAAAGCATTGAGAGTCGGTACAATCCAAAAAGTATAAATACAATCCCCATCATTTTATTAGCATTTAAGTCTAATTTATCTAAATTAAAAATACCAAATAAAAATAATAAGCCAAGCACTACAATTGATAATTTGATTATATAATTTATTATTCTAAGCATTCCACTTTTGACGATTTTTAACATAAATAATTATAAATAAAGCAAATATTCTATCAATACTTAAGATAAAACCAATTTTCCAAGCTACCCTCAGTTTCAAAAGCATCGTTAACACATTTTAATGGATTATTTAATCTTTGGTCTTTTGTTATTATGAAATCAGTTGGTGAAATAGCACCAAGAGATTTAAATTTAGAAAATAATGAGTCTGGCAATATGTCAAAATATGATATTAATCTATATTTGCTACCTTCTGAATAGCTAATTGCTATATCTGAATAAGTTTGATAACCTATATGAAAACCAATTTGTTCACCAGATTTCAAAGTATCATATAATTTCATCGGCTTTATAAAATTCAAATGAAATATAATGATATTGTATTTTGGGAAATTTATTGGCTGTAAGTGGATTTGAACTCCAGCCCATTCAGAATCTAATCTTACTATTCTACTATCAATTGGAGCATATATTTTAATTTTTGACCAATCGACAGAATCTAAAGGATAAAAATAGTGTTTCATACTTAAGCATTGTTCAAAATCATCAGAATAATTATGACCAATCCCAGACCTAAACTTTGAAATTTGCTTAATTTTATCAATTTCAATATAATTATAAGTTAGTATGTGTATTGAATCTAAAGTTTGAATTGTATTATCTGTTTTTGGTTGAACAGTATTAGAATTACATCCACTAAATATTAATAGAGTTATTAAAATAAGTTGAAATATTATACTTTTAGAGTTCATATTTTATAAAC
>JAYTXK010000505.1:0-2245 GCA_043743005.1 Ignavibacteriota bacterium | reverse complement strand
AAAAATGTTTCCAATTAAATTCATTGTTCAAATCTGAATATTCTAATCTTCTATTTAGGCGAGAGTTAATTACTATAAATGAATTTATTCCATTTTTGAATGCTCTTATAGTATATTCAGTATCATCTCCATAAATGAAAAAATTCTTTTCTGGGAATCCAATTTTATCAATTGTAGAACGATGTAAAAATGGACCTTCAAAAGTAATCCCATCACACTGTATTAATTCATTTACTAAATCTTCTTTTTGTAATAATTCAGTCCAAATGCTTTTAAATGGATTGGTCAAATTTACTATTTTAGTATCACTATTTACAAAAGGCACTCCACTTGGTGAATATCTTAAAGGAGCAAGAATTATATTTTCTTTTTTGTAATCCCACATTTTTTCAAGGCAATCGAGCTCAGGCAAAACATCATCATCCATTATCCATAGCCATTCATAGCCAAGGTCATAAGCAGTTTTCCAACCAGTATATTGCCCACCAGAGCTTCCAAGATTTGCTTGCTTGATTATCAATAAATCACTTTGCTTCTTGAGCCACTCTTCAGTACCATCGCTTGAAGAATTATTTACTACAATTATTTTGTCAATTGTTTTAGTTTGATTTTTCAAAGCATCAATAGTATCCTTTAGGAACTCAAGCCTATTAAAAGTTACTATAATTGCAGCTATTTTATCTTTTAACATCAGATTTTTACTCTATATAATATTTCATCACTACATTTAAGAATATAATTTTCAAAAACTTTTGATGCTTCCTTATGAGATGGTAAATTATATATCATTGTAGCATCTTCTAAATTAACCCATTTGTATTCAGAATGTTCATCTGACAATCTAATTTTATTTGATTGAACTAATATTCCAAAAACAGGTGAATTATGTATAAAATCTTTTTTAGGGTCATAAAATGAAGTAACATAAGGTAAAAACCATAATTCTTCAATTATAATTCCGGTTTCTTCTTCAACTTCTCTTTTTAAACATTCTATTGAAGTCTCATTATTTTCATAAGTCCCAGTAATTGCTTGCCATATTCCTGGATATTTTGACTCATTTTCTTTTCTTTTTAGTGCAAGATGAAGAAATTGTTTTAATTCCAAATCATAATATGCAATATGAGCTTGAATAGTTTGTATAACAAATTGTGGCATTATTTTTTAAAATATTTATTTAGAAAATTGATTAAATTCATTTCGTCCAATTCCCAGTTATATTTATTTTCAAAAGCTTGAATTGCATTTTCACTTATTTTATTGTAGTCTTTATTTAAAAGTTCGATAATCCCTTTTTCAATGTCTTCAACATTTTCACAATTTACAGCAATACCAGAATTTTCTGTTTCAACTAACCTTGCAATTGGTTTTGCATTTGAGACTAATACTGGCTTACCATAAGCAAAATAATCAAATATCTTATTATGAATTGTTGTATTATTGAAATCACTTATCTGGTATGGCAAAATACCATAATCAAATGAGTTTAAAATATTTGGCAAATCACAATGTTTGTATTCACCTAAGTATTTAATGTAATCTCCAGCACTTGATTTTTCAATTAAATTTAAAATTTCATCAAAAGATTCGCCATATCCAGCCAAATGAAGTTCAAGAGTTCTATATTGTTGATGTAGATTTATAAAAGCTTTAATAAAATTAATTATTTTTTTATCATCAGTAGTGCTACCATGATGACCAAAAATTACTCTATCTTTATATATTTTTTCATTTCTTTTAACCCATTTTTTTAATGGAGTATTATGAACTACTTCAATATTAGATAAATCATAATAATATTGTTTGTTTAACCTATCATTTTGCTCAATACAAACTGTGATGATTCCATTCATTAGTTTTATGGTTTTCTTTTCTACAAAATCTGGAATTTTAAGGTAGTGTATAATAAATCTAGAAATGAAATGTATATTATATTTGAGCCATGCTCTCATTGCTGCAGGATAGTTCTCAGCCATATCCATTATAATTGGGATATTATATTTTTTAGCTATTTGACCTGATTGATGAGCTAATAATATTTCTCTTACAATTATCAAATCAGGTTTGAAAGATTTAATTGAATTTTCAATTTCTTTAAACCAAAAGTGATTAAATGGAATAGGAAAATATTTTTTATGAGATTGTTTGAAACCAATTCTTTTGATTTTAATTCTATCAATTACTTCATATTCTTTCTCTTCATTATCCCATCTTGAAATCAATAAAAGTTCAAATCCATTTTTTA
>JAYTXK010000504.1:0-2467 GCA_043743005.1 Ignavibacteriota bacterium | reverse complement strand
CCATCATCAAATACTTGAAGCAGAATATTAAATACATCAGGGTGAGCTTTCTCAATTTCATCTAATAATATAATTGAATAAGGCTTACGTCTAACTTTTTCAGTTAATTGACCACCTTCTTCATATCCCACATATCCCGGAGGAGCCCCAACTAAGCGAGATACAGAGAATTTTTCCATATATTCACTCATATCAACTCTTATCATAGCATCTTCGGAATTAAATAATACTCTTGCCAATGCTTTTACTAATTCTGTTTTACCAACTCCAGTTGGACCTAAAAACATAAACGAACCTATAGGACGAGAGGGGTCTTTCAAGCCAGCACGTGATCTTCTTATAGCTTTTGCAAGTTGAGTAACAGCTTCATCTTGACCAATAACGATTTTCTTCAAATCACCTTCCAAATTCAAGAGTTTTGCAGATTCGCTTTCTGCAATTTTATTTAGAGGGATACCAGTTATCATTGATATTATATCTGTAACATCATCTTCTGTTACTGGAAATACTCTTTCATTTGATTGATTTTCCCAAGCTGCTTTTGCCTTTTCCAAATCATTTTGAACACGTTTTTCCAAATCACGAAGCCTTGCAGCATCTTCAAAATTTTGTTTTTTAACTACAACATTTTTTTCAGCTCTAATTTCATTGATTTGGTTTTCTAAGTCAATAATTTCTTTCGGTACAACTATATTTGCTAAGTGGACTTTTGCACCTGCCTCGTCCATTATATCAATTGCTTTGTCAGGGAAATTTCTGTCAGTTATGTAACGTTCTGCCATTTTGACTGCCATAGCTATAGATTCATCAGTATAGGCTACATTATGATGCAATTCATAGCTTCCCTTTATTTTATCTAATATTTGTAAAGTATCTTCAGCACTTGGTGGGTCAACAATCACTTTTTGAAATCTACGATCCAAAGCTCCATCTTTTTCTATAAATTGACGGTATTCGTCCAAAGTTGTAGCTCCTACACATTGTATATCGCCTCTTGATAAAGCTGGCTTAAACATATTAGCAGCATCAAGAGAGCCAGAAGCACCACCTGCTCCTACTAATGTATGAATTTCATCAATAAAAATAATTACATCTTTTGCTTTTTCAAGTTCAGATAAAATTGCTTTCATTCGTTCTTCAAATTGCCCTCTATACTTTGTACCTGCAACAAGTGAAGCTACATCAAGAGAAATAATTCTTTTGTCATATAAAGCACGTGATATTTTCTTTTGTACAATTCGCAAAGCCAAACCTTCGATAATTGCTGTTTTACCTACTCCTGGCTCACCTATTAGTACTGGATTGTTTTTCTTTCTTCGAGATAAAACTTGTGAAACTCTTTCAATTTCTTTTTCTCTACCTATTACTGGGTCAAGTTTGTCTTCTGCTGCAAGTTTTGTAAGATCTCTACCAAAATTATCAAGCACAGGAGTTTTTACCTTTTCTTTTACAACTTTGCCTTTTGATGCTGCAGCACCAGAGTTTGATTGAGTAGATTCGGGAGTACTCGGATTGCCATTCATTATATTATCAATTTCTTTGCGAAGTAGCTCGTAATTAACATTAAATTGGGCTAATATTTGTGCTGCTATATTTTCTTCATCTCTTAATAAAGAAAGAAGTAAATGCTCTGTGCCAATTGTATCTGATTTGTACAATTTGGCTTCGAGATATGTAATTTTTAAAACTTTTTCAGCTTGCTTAGTTAGTGGGATATTACCTATTGCAAGGCTGATACCAGTAGCTCTTACAGTATCTTCAATTCCTTTTTTTAATTTATATAAATCAACTCCAAGATTGTGCATAGCTTTTACACCAATACCATCACCATCACGAATTATTCCTAACAAAAGATGTTCAGTACCAATATAGTTATGACCCAATCTCAAAGCTTCTTCTCTGCTTAATCTGATTACATCATTTACTCTGTTTGAAAAATTGCCGTCCATTTTTACCTTCTAAGATTGGGATTTTCTAAATATTGACAAAAAGTCATATTTTTAAATATTAATACTAATATTGCCAAATGCGTGCCATACTTATACACATCATTTATCATAAGATATAGTTATTACTTTGTAAATTAACGTTAATAGATATATTTTATTGGTTTGTACTTACTTACTAATTATTTTATAATTAAATCTATTCTTTAATTACTTTATAAACTTCACTTTCAATAATTATATAATAAACTCCAATAGGATAAGAAGTAAAGTTTAATCTTATCTGGTTATTTGTATTTTGTGCGAAACTTGAATTCAAAACTTGTCCTGATTGATTTGATATTGAATATTGCAATTGTGGTAAATTGCAAATATTACTTATAGTTACAAAGCCATTTGTTGGATTAGGAAAAATGCTTGTAACTGAGGCTTCAGAACTTACACCTGTCGGTATGTTAAACTTGTATTTTTTTATTGCTTCATTTGAAGAATATAAATATTTCATATCATTTGAAATATAT
>JAYTXK010000503.1:0-2488 GCA_043743005.1 Ignavibacteriota bacterium | reverse complement strand
TACCAGCGAAATGAATTGAAAGATTACTAACGGTCAGCATTGATTTGTATCGTCAAATAATTAATAAAAATATAAAGTAAATGCAAAATAACTAAAACTAAATAAAAAAGGACAAACCTATAGATTACAAGTCTGTCCTTTTGATAAAATTGCTTTAAATTATCTTTTAGGTGAAGCAGGAGAAGAAGTAGCTGGAATAGATTTTCCTTCTGTTACTGCTTTAGGTCCACTTGTAGGAGAAGATTTTGAGCCTTTCAATACAATATTTACCATTAATGAAAGTGCAAATATAGTTAAAGCACATCCCATAGTAATTCTAAAAATCAACTTGTTGGCGTGAGTTGAGCCAAACATTGTATTGAACTGTCCAGTTAGTCCACTCATTCCTGAAATCATATCACTTTTACCTGGTTGTAAAAGGACTAACAATACTAATAGTATTGCAATTAGCATTACTAATATCAAAATAACTGTCAACATAATAAAGTTTCCATTAAAATAGCATTCAAAAGAAAAGCAATTTAAGAAAAGTTTCAATATTATTCAAAATATTAATTAATTTGCTTAAAGTTTTTTTACAAATACTTAAAAACATAATGTTCTCTATTATTTCAAGATACATATTAAGAGCCCATTTTGCCCCATTTTTATTTGGGTTTTCTACTGTTGTTTTCATTTTTCTAATGCAATTCCTAATGAATTATTTAGATATTTTAGTAGGAAAGGGATTGGAAACTAAAGTAATTATGCTATTTGTAATGTATAACTTATCTTGGATGATTGTATGGGGAATGCCTATGGGTGTTCTTTTTTCTACTTTAATGGCTTTTGGAAATTTATCTGCAAATTTTGAAGTTGCAATATTTAAAGCAAGTGGTGCAAGTCTATTAAGAATGATGTACCCTATTATGATTAGTGGTTTGCTTTTATCTTACGGGCTTTTTGTGTTTAATAATACAGTTTTGCCAAAATCAAACTATAAAGCAAAAATGCTTATGTCTGATATTAAAAGAACAAGACCGACTTTTGCACTTACTTCTGGTCAATTTTCTTCTGAAATAAATGGGTTAACTATTCTTTCAAGAAAAGTAGATTCTTCATCAGGTCAAATGAAAAATGTTACTATTTATGATTATTCAAAGCCGGGAGTATATAATATAATTTCTAGTGATTCTGGGATTGTAGCTTTTAATTCAGATTATACAAAATTGATTTTAAATTTGAAAGATGGAGAAATTCATCAAATTCCAATTCTTGGTTCTAAAAATTACAAAATTATTGATTTTAAAGAATACCATATCTCTATGGATGCAAGTGGATATAATTTTTCACGTTCTGGTGATGATCCAATGTCGAGAGGGCAACGTGAATTAAGCATAGATGAGCTTTCAAAAATAAGAGATGAATATTTAAATAATTCAAAAGCAAATACAAATAGAATTATTAAAAACCTAAATAATATTAATGAATATGTTGCGTTTAGTAATTCTAAAAGCAATAATAATTACAATGCAAATCAAGATTTAAATCTAAATAACAAATCAAAGTATAATGATACTACAAATGCTTTTATAAAAGTGCAAAGAATTTTAGATAATCAAAGTTCAAATTTAAATTCTGAAATGTACATTGAAAAACAATTAGTATTGAAATCGCAGGAATATGAAGTTGAAATCCAAAAAAAATATAGTATCCCTTTTTCTTGCTTTATTTTTGTGCTGATTGGCTGCCCATTGGGCATTAAAACTAAAGGTGGAAATTTTGGTATGAGTGCATCAATTAGTTTAGGCTTTTATGTAATATATTGGGCTTGTTTGATAGGTGGAGAAAAATTTGCTGACAAAGGTCTAATGTCTCCAATTATGTCAATGTGGTTAGCAAATATTATTCTTGGAACAGTTGGTTTATTACTTATAATAAATGTTAATAATGAAACATTTACATTCTCTAAATATTTAAAGAAAATTATTGGCAGATAAGAGCAATCATTCCAAATAGTTAATTATTTTCTTAGTTTGTTTTTGGAATTGTAAAGAAGAATGTTGTACCTTTCCCTATTTCACTTTCAGCCCAAATTGTACCATTATGCTTTTCTATATATTCTTTGCATAGCAATAGTCCCAATCCAGTACTTGTTTCGTCTTCTGTGCCATTTCTTGATGTTTTTTCCCCAATATTAAATAATTTTTTAAGTAATTCATTATTCATTCCAATCCCATTATCTTTAATACTTATTTGAAGCTCTTTTATTTTATCTAAAACATTGATTTCAATTTTACCTCCTCTTGGGGTAAACTTCAATGAATTCGAGATTAAGTTTCTTAAAATTCCATTCAACATTTGAGTATCTGCTTTAATTCTAAACTCATTATTTAAGTTATAAGCAAAAGTTATCCCTTTTAATTCAGCTTTTGTTTTAGCAATTACTATATTATTATTAATAAGATAATTCAAAGAAACTAATTCTGGGGTAAATGAATTTAACCCC
>JAYTXK010000502.1:0-3884 GCA_043743005.1 Ignavibacteriota bacterium | reverse complement strand
ATTAAAATAAGGACTTTTCAAACATAGTTTTATGATAAATAGAAGTTTTTTTATTATCTTGCTTAATTAAAAGATGTATAAATTTCATTAATTATTTTTAAAGATGAAAAACAAATCAAAAAACCAAGAGAAATCAAACCAAAATAAGAAAATTTCACAAGCTGAATTAGATGAAAAAGCTTTAGAAATTGCACCCTCATATAGTGAAGATAGTATATTTGCTAAGATAAACAAAAGTAGATATATAGTAATCATTGCAATGACTATTGTGATTTTCATTTCTTCTTATTATATGTACAAAAGTACATTCAAATATCCAATAGTATATTGTGATGATAATATTTTCCTTATAGACTATCAAGACTTTAATGTGAATCCAGATAATTATTCAAAATCTTTTGAAAGAACTTTTGGAACTTCATATTACAGACCAATGTTAAATATATCGTTTATATATGATGCTCAAAGAGGTATAGCTCGAGCCTTAGATAGTGCAAAAATCAAAAAAGGTAGTGAACTAAGCGAACAAGAAATTGCAAAAGCAAAATATGATGGCTCTACTAATCCTGAAGTTTATCACGAAACAAATGTGCTTATGCACGCTATTGGTTCAATATTTGTATTTGGATTGCTTATTAATTTGGGATATAAAAGATTAAATTCATTCATATTTGCAATGATTTTTGCTTTTCATCCTTTGCTTACTCCTGCTGCCTCATGGATTTCAGGTAGGAATGACTCACTTTTAGCAATGTTTGTGGTAATATCTTTTGTATGCCTTACCTTATTTTATGATAAAAAGAATTGGACTCAGTGGCTATTTTTAGCACTTTATACTTTGTTTTATTTCTTTGCTTTATTTACAAAAGAAGTGGGGGTTTTCTTCCCATTTGTTGTAATTTCTTATGTAATATTTTTTAGAAGAGAAAAATTCTTTACTCCTAAAACAATGGCTACAGCACTTGCAACTTTCCTTGTAGGGCTTACTTGGTATATTAAAAGAGCTGCAGCGATTAGTGAAATTCAGAATCCAGATACAATTGGGTTTGAAGCATTTTTCAAAAACTACCCAACATTGCCAGCTATGATAGGTAAAATCTTCTTACCAATTAAATCAATTGCACTTTCAAGCTTTGAAGAGTTTACTATTATTTCTGGAATATTAATAACTATTTTAGTAATATATGCAGTTATAAAAGTAAATAATACTTCAAAAAGTAGAATTTTATTCGGACTATCTTGGTTCTTAATGTTTTTAATTCCTACTCTATTTATTAGAATTGTTTTTGTAGATGATTTCTTTGATTATGCAGAACATAGAGCCTACTTACCTATTATTGGAGTGTTTATTATTGTAATAGAGCTTTTAAAAGCATTAAAAGTAGATTTTACTAAAAAAGGAACTTTGGTTATTTCTATGTGTGTAATTATGCTTTTTGGTTATAAATCTTACACATTCAAAAGAACATTTGATGGTAGAAAAAACTTTTGGGGACATATGACAAGCATATACCCTGATAAATCTCGTGGTTATCTTGATTTGGGAAAAGCATATTTGGTTAATAATGAATTTGCTGAAGCCGAAAGATTATATCTTAGAGGTATTGTTCTAAATCCAAATAATATAAACCTATACATTGATTTGGGAGTTTTATATTTGCAAGTAGGCAAAATTGAAGAATCAATTACTCGCTCCAAACAGGCTCTTTCTATTAAATCAACTGATCCAATGGCAAACTTTAATTTGGGCTGGGCTTATAATGAAAAAGGTATGTATGCTGAGTCTATTCCTTATTTAGAAAATGGATTAAGAGGTATGAATAATCCTAATTGGTGGATGAAATTAGGTAATAGTTATTATAATACTGGACAAAACGAAAAATCAGTTCAGGCATTTACTCAAACATTAAATATGCAGCCAACTAATTTTATTGCTATGTCTAATATGGCTGTTTCGCTTGCAATGTTGAATAAAATTAATGAAGCAGAACAAGTGCTTGTTAAAGCTATTCAATTGCAACCAAGATATCCAGATTCATATAATAATTTGCTTTCGGTTTATATAACTTCAAATCAAAAACAAAAAATTGCACCTGTGTTGCAAGCAATGAAAATTCAAGGACTTACTGTACCTGATAATATTACACAAACTTTGAGACAAATTGGTGCAATGTAATTCAAAATGAAAAAAACATCAATATATATAATATTGTTATTTTTAAGCATATTAAATATTGATGCTCAAACAACAAGCTATGAGGAGCAAATCAAATTTCATACTACGAAATTTCAAGATTTGCTCCGACTTGTAACTGCAAATTATTTAGATTCTGTAAATGTTGCTAAAGCAAGCGATGCCGCATTTCTGGCATTCTTAAAAGAATTAGATCCTCAATCTGTTTATTATAATACTGAAACTTATAAATCACTAAAGCAACAAAATACTGGTGTAGTACTTGGTGTTGGAATTAATATTGTTGTTGTAAATGATACTATATTTGTATTTTCAGTAGTTGAAAATAGTCCTGCCGATTCTGCTGATATTAGAGCTGGAGATAAAATACTTTTTATTGGTGGCAAATCAGCAATTGCTCTAAGTGAAAGCCAAGCTATTACTGCTTTGAATGGCGAATTAAATAGTAAAGTTAGTTTGATTACAAAACGAGGATATAGCAATTCTTTAATTGAAAATATTCTTATAAGACAAAGTGTCAACCAATCATCTGTTTCTGCAAAATATTATATTAAATCTTCAAAAACATTATATTTGAAATCAAATGTTTTTTCTACTCATTCTGATTTAGACTTCAAAAATGAAATTGAGAAAGTATCAAAAATAAATAAAATTGAAAGTATTATCATTGATATTAGAGGAAACCCTGGTGGTTATTTAGACCAAATATCAAATATTATTGGAATGTTTTTGCCAACTGGTAAAGTAATTATAAAATCAAAAGTTAATAATCAAAATTTTAATGTAAATAGAACTACAAGTAAAGATGGTGAGTATATTGGCTTGCCCTTATTAATTCTTGTTGATAAAGAAACTGCCTCTGCTGGAGAAATTTTATCTGCAAATGTTCAAGATTATGATTTGGGATTGGTAATTGGGCAAAATACTTTTGGCAAAGGTAGTGTTCAGAATTGGTGGGAATTCAATGATGGTTCTGCTTTTAGACTTACTGTGGCTGAATATCTGACATCATCAGGAAGACCAATCGAAAAAAATAGACAATCAAATATGGTATTATCTGAAGAAACCAAACTTACTTTAGATGCAAAAATACAAGATGAAATTAAAAATGCTCTTGCTCTAACTGGTGGTAAAACAAAAGCTGAGATATTCAAATCCAAAAAGGGAAGAGTAATAATATCCTTTGGTGGAGTATTGCCTGATAAAATTATTAATTCAGATACTACAACACTTCTATCTCAAGTATTACAAAATAATAGAACTGTACAGGAATTTGTTTATAAATGGTTGGATATTAATAAATTAAAAACAATTGAAAAATACAAATCTGATTTTCAAAAATTTTCTAATGATTTCAAAATAATTGACGAACAACTTGAAGAACTGCACCAAATTTCATTGAAAAAAAATATATGGAATGACCAGATGTTTATTTCTGATAAAGAGTATTTAAGAAATTTGCTTTTTGCAAGAATAGCAGAAGCATTGTGGGGCAATGATGCTTATAATTTTATCATTAATAAAATCGACAAAGTTTGTATAAAAGCTTTGGAAAGCATCATAGAAGCAAAACAAATTGTAAAATAATAATTCATTCAAAAGGCAAAAATTGATACCTATTTTCTATATATATTTAATTTATTTTATAACTTTTATATTTTATTTAATATACTGGGTATTAGTATTTAAG
>JAYTXK010000501.1:0-8633 GCA_043743005.1 Ignavibacteriota bacterium | reverse complement strand
ATATCAAGCAAAAGAGCTTTTAAAAAAGTACAATGTACCTATATTAAAAAGTTATCCTGTTTTTTCAGCTTCAGAGGCTGGCAAAATTGCTTATGATTTGTTTGAAGCTCAAGGCAGTAAAGTAATTGTACTCAAGTCACAAATTCATGCTGGTGGAAGAGGCAAGGGAACTGTACATGATATTAAAACAAATGCAGAAAAGAAAGTTGGCGATAAAACTGTAAAAGGTGTTACTGTATTAGCTGGTGGCGATTTGGCTCATAAAGCATTCAAATATGCAGAGGCTACATTTGGAAATAAATTAGTTACAATTCAAACTGGTGAAGCTGGTGCAATTGTTAATCGAATGATGATTGAAGATGGTGCATCTATTCAAAAAGAATATTATGTAAGTATTTTACTTGATAGACAAACAAGCAAAAACATTGTTATGTGTTCTACCGAAGGTGGAATGGAAATTGAAAAAGTAGCTGAAGAAACTCCTGAAAGAATTATCAAAGAAACTATTGAACCTAAAATTGGGTTTCAAGGTTATCAAGCTCGTAGATTAGGATTTGGATTGGGACTGAGTGGTGATGGATTGAAAAATTTTGTTTCATTTATTACAAATCTGGTTAGAGCTTATGAAGATTTGGATTGCTCAATGATGGAAATTAATCCAATGGTATTAACTACTGATGGAAAAATTTTAGCATTGGATGCAAAAGTTAATTTTGATGATAATGCAATGTATCGTCATAAAGATTTGATGCCTTTACGTGATATAGCTGAAGAATCTGAATTGGAAGTAGAAGCTTCTAAATTTGATTTGAATTATATCAAATTGAATGGCAATGTTGGGTGTATGGTTAATGGAGCTGGCTTGGCAATGGCTACTATGGATATGATTCAACTTGCTGGTGGTGCACCTGCTAATTTCTTGGACGTTGGGGGTGGGGCTAATGTAGAACGTATTGCTAATGCATTTAGAATTATGATGAGCGACAAAGATGTGAAAGCTGTATTAATCAATATCTTTGGTGGTATTGTTCGTTGCGATAGGGTAGCAGAAGGTATAATTCAAGCATTAAAAACTGTTAAAGTTAATTTGCCTGTGATAGTTAGATTAGACGGTACAAATGCAATTGAAGGTGCTGAAAAGCTTAAAAATTCTGGTATGGAATTTAAGGTTGCTGTCAATTTCAATGATGCTGCTGCAAAAGTATCTGAAGTATTTGCTGCTTAATTTTTGGATAAATATATTTTAAAGCCCTTTCTAAGAAATTTGAAAGGGCTTTTTTTTGCATAGTATTTTTTTCGTCACTTCTAAGGGGATGTCTTATAAGTATTAAAAAAGAGAATTTTATAATATTTTAAGACAGGCAAAATGTATATTTTGTTCAAAAAGATTTAATACAATCGATTTGTGAAGTCGAAAAAAATAAAAGGCTGAATCAATTTTACTTTTGAAACAGCCCCAGAGGGTTTTTCTTAATTTGCTCTTTGAAAAGCAAATACCAAACACTTGATTGTGTCACATCCTAAAATAACTTTACATATTATTAATAAATAAAATTAATTTAATTTATTCTGATGTAATAAATATTATTTACACTCTTTATCTAAGTGCTTTTTTGCTATAGTACTTCCAAGCTCTACTGCCTTTTTCCAATCATTACAAGCTTCGAAAGTATCTTTATATTCATACCTTGCTTCTCCTCTTTTTGTATAGGCTTCAGTCATATTTGGATTAAATAAAATAGCAGTAGAAAAATCGGCTATTGCACCACCAAATTCTTTTAAATTATATCTTATTATGCCTCTAAAATAAAATGCACTTTCAAATTTAGAATCTAGTAATATAGCAGTATTCAAATCTTCACTTGCTTCATTAGTTTTTCCAATGATATTTTTATCAATCCCTCTATTTAAAAACGCTTCTTTAAATTCTGGATTTATTTTTATTGCTAAAGTGTAGTCCTCAATTGCACTTGATATATCATTTAATGAGTCTTTAGTAAGTCCTCTAAAGTAAAAGGCATTAACATCATTAAAGTTATTCTCAATTGCTTTATTAAAATCATTTAAAGCAGATTTAAAATTTTTAGAATCAAATTCTAATTTGCCTCTTAAATAATAAACATCTTGAATATTTGTTTTCAAATCAATAGCTTTTGATAAATCAAATTTTGCATTTTGATAATCTTTTAATAATATATAAGTAACACCTTTTAAATAATATGCTTCAGAATTATTTGGATTAATTTCTAAAATTTTATTAAAATTTAAAATTGCATTTTGAAAATTACTTTTAAAATTATAGATATTTGCTATTCCAAGATACGCTCTTTCTAATTTTGGATTAATATTTATTGCTTTTGTAAAAGAAATAAAAGCATCATCCATTAAATTTTGTTTAAATTTAATGTTTCCAATGTTTATGTATGCTTCAAAATTGTTAGAATCTAATTCAATCGACTTATAAAAATTTAATTCGGCAGAATTTAATTCATTATTATTTATTTCAGCAATACCTAAGCTAAAATATGCTTTTGAAAATTTAGGGTTTTCATTGATTAACAAATTGAAATCTGAAATTGCACCATTATTATCTCCAATGTTTATTTTAGATTGTCCTCTTGAGTATAAAGCTTCATTAAAAGTTTTATTTAAATTTATTGAAATATTAAAATCATTAATTGCACTTATATCATCGTTAAGTTTTTGATTTACAATTCCTTTCAAATAAAAGTAATAATAATTGTTTGAATTGAAACTAATAGCTTTATTCAAATCCATTAAAGCTCCATTTGTGTATCCTAACTGAAGTTTGGCACTTCCTCTATGAGCATAAGCAGAATCGTTTAAAGGGTTTATTTCTATTACTTTAGCAAAATTTATTAATGCTTTTTCAAAATCATTCTTTGTTTCAAACTCATTACCTTTTGTAAAAAATTCAATTTCAGATTGACTATTCAAATTCAAAAATGAAAGCATTAAAATTAATATGATTTTATATGTATTTTTAGATTTTAACATTTAGTTTCGTTACTTAATTATTCTTTTATATATCCTAATTCTAATATTTTTTCTGTTTTAGTAGGTGAGATATGATAGAAATTAACCATAAATTTATCTTTTCTAATGCAATCAATTATTAAACTATATTTTAGAGAATCAACTTCATAATTTAATGAGTATCCACTCATTACAAATTGTCGTTTATCTGGAAGATAATTTCCATTAACTGCTACACCATAAGAAACATCATTTACTAAGCTCGCAAAATAAGTTTTATCATCTAAATCATAACTAAGAAAAAGTTTTGTATGATAATTTCTTTTTAAATATTTTAATGAATTAGTTATTTCAATAGTATTTCCATCAAATATTGGAACACCAATTCCTGAACCCTTGCCACCTCTTGAATCATCTCTTTCTGGTTTTGATAGAAATGTAACATACCAATTACCTTTAAAATAATTAACTACATCATCAATTCCACCAAATATTGGTGCTTTTTGGTCTTGTGATAATAGAACTAATGGAATTACTATTATTAAGATTATTTTTTTAATCAATTTATATTGCCTCAATTAATTGGAAAAATTTTGAATTTAATAATTCATTAAGTTTTAAAGTATCCTTTCCTCCAGCAGTTGCAAAATTGGGTTTACCACCACCACCTCCACCAACAAATTTAGCAGTTTCTAAAATAATTTTACCAGCTTGATATTTATGAGTTATATCATCAGTAATTGCTAAGCATAAATTTATTTTATCTTCATTAGTTGAGGAAAATAGTAATATTGTGTTTGATTTGGCTTTATCTCTAAAATTTTCACAAAGTTTTTTTAACTGCTCTGAATTTTCGGTTTGAATTTTAATTGCAATAACATTAACATTGTTAATTACTTTTGCATCTTCAATAATATTAATTAATGTTTGTTCAAGTTCTTTGATTTTCAATTCAGCAATTTCTTTTTCAAGTTGCTTGATTTTATCATTCAAATTAGATTGTTCATCTATTTTTTGAGAAATTTTATCATTTAATTGTTTAATATGTATTTCAATTGCTTCGCCTGTAATTGCTTCTATTCTTCTAATACCTGCAGCAACAGAACCTTCTGATTTAACTTTGAACAAACTTATTTCAGAAGTGTTTTTTACATGAGTACCACCACAAAGCTCAATAGAATATTTTTCATCCATAACAACAGCTCTCACTATATCGCCATATTTATCTCCAAAATACATTCTAATTTTATCGTTTTCTCTTGCTTGATCTAAAGTTAATATTCTTGTTTCAATTTGATGATTTTCAAATATTTTTTTATTAACTATATTTTCAATTTGTTCTAATTGTTCAGAGCTAACTTTTTCAAAATGATTAAAATCAAACCTTAAATATTCAGAACAAACTAAAGAACCTTGTTGTTTTATATGAGTTCCAATAGTTTGTCTAATTGCTTCGTGCATTAAGTGAGTAGCAGAATGATTTCGAGAAGTGCTTTTTCTTTTGCTTGTATCAACTTGTGCAAAAGCTATATTTCCAACTAAATTTTCTATACTTTTATCACAATAGTGGATAATTGCAGTTCCAGACTTTTTTACATCTTCTACTAAATAAGTTTCGCCACCTAAAATTATTTTACCAGTATCAGATACTTGACCACCACTTTCTACATAAAATGGAGTTTTATCAAGCACTATTTGGTTTTCATTTATATATAGTACTTTTCCTTCGCATGAAAGTAAATCATAACCTACAAACTCTGAGCTGAAATCCAAAAGTGGAATTTCAATTTCTTGTGATGTTTTTTTTCTTGCAGCTCTTGACCTTTCCTTTTGCTGATTCATTTTAGTTGCAAACCCATCTGTATCAACTTCAAGATTATTCTCTCTTGCTAATAATTCAGTCAAATCTAAAGGAAATCCAAAAGAATCAAAAAGTAAAAATGCATCTTCTCCATTAATTGATTTTGAATCAGAAGTATTTAATTTTATTTCTTCAAATTTTGCCAATCCTCTTTCTAAAGTCTGTAAAAAACTTTCTTCTTCACCTTTTATTACTTTTTCAATTATTTCTAAGTTAGTTTTTAATTCTGGGAAAAAGTCTCCAAGTGTATCAATTAAAATTGGTAAAAGTGAATATAAAAAAGGTTCTTTAAATCCTAAATTTCTTGAGTATCTCGAAGCTCTTCTTAATATTCTACGTAATACATAACCTCTTCCTTCATTTCCAGGGAATGCACCATCAGCTATTGAAAATGATAAAGTACGAATATGATCTGCAATTACTCGCATAGCAATTGAATCTTTATCTTCTAAATCACCACTATATTTTCTACCACTTAATGTAGAAATTTTGTTAATTAAAGGCATAAAAATATCTGTATCATAATTTGATGTTTTTCCTTGAATAACTCTAACAATTCTCTCAAATCCCATACCTGTATCTACATGTGTCGAGGATAAAGGCTCTAAGGTGCCATCTATTTTTCTATTGAATTGAATAAATACTAAATTCCAAATTTCAATTACTTGTGGATCGCTAGCATTTACTTGAGGTCCACCAGTTTTATTTGGAGTTCCATCAAAATGAATTTCAGAACAAGGTCCACAAGGACCAGTTTCACCCATTTCCCAGAAATTATCTTTAGCCCCATGTCTTTGAATTCTACTTTCTGGTAAATATTTTTTCCAAATATTAAATGCTTCGTCATCAGATTCATATATTGTTGCATAAAGTCTATCTTCAGGTAATTTCCAAATTCCAACTAAAAGCTCCCAAGCCCAAGCTATTGCTTCTTCTTTGTAATAATCTCCAAAACTCCAATTGCCAAGCATTTCAAAAAATGTATGATGATATGTATCAACTCCAACTTCTTCCAAATCATTGTGTTTGCCAGAAACTCTGATACATTTTTGAGTATCAGCTGCCTTATTATAATCCCTTGAACCAGTTCCTAAAAATACATCTTTAAATTGATTCATACCCGCATTAGTAAATAGTAAAGTCGGATCACCATGAGGAACAACTGGAGCAGAAGGAACAATTCGATGTGCTTTGTTTTTAAAAAAATCTAAAAATGATTGCCTAATTTCATTCGAGGTCATTTAATTTCCAATATTTGTTTATTTTTAAAATGTAAATTTAATTAAATGTAATGAAATTTTAATTATAAGTTAAAAGATTTTTCTACTTTAATTTTAATTCTCTAAATTTGTAGTATGATAAAACGTATATTGCATTTAATAGTTATTTTATTTCTATTCTCAGGCTGTGAAGACGAAATAAATAAAAAGGTATTTACAATTCAAGAACCAAAAGAAAATGCTGATCAAATAAGTTACAATTTTTCTGCTTATTTTGTAGATTCAAACTTTACAAAAGCAGAATTAAGTGCATATCGAGCAAGAATATTTTCTTCTAAAAAAGAAACTTATTTGGATAGTAATGTTAAAGTTAATTTCTTTTCAAAAAAAACTGGAAATAAAGAAAGTAATATGAGAGCAGATACTGTTGTAATTGATGATGTTTCTAAAAATATGACTGCATTTGGTAAGGTTTTTGTTATGTCTGATTTAAATAAAGCAACTTTGAAGGCAAAAATGCTTATTTGGAATAATTCAACACAAAAACTAACTTCTACTTCATTTGTAACATATTCATCTAAATATGAAACAATTTCTGGATGGGGGTTTGAGTCAGACCAAAATTTAGAAAATTACAAATTCACTAAAGTAGCTGGAGAGCAAAGATGAAAACTATGTTAATAGCTGGAAATTGGAAAATGAACAAAAACATAGATGAAACCGAATTACTTACAAGTCAATTTATAAGTGGGATTACTAATAATTTAGACCCAAATGTTGAAGTTTTAATTTGTCCTTCATTTACAAACTTATGTTCTTCTTCAAAATTAATAAAAGATACTAGACTTAGATTAGGAGCTCAAAACTGTCATTACGAAAAGAATGGTGCATTTACTGGTGAGATTTCAATTGAAATGTTGATTTCCTTAGGTTGTACCTATGTTATTGTTGGACATTCAGAACGTAGAGCATTATTTAATGAGACAAATCAATTTATAAATCTAAAAGTTAAAGCTATTGTTCAATCAAGTTTAAAAGCTATTCTATGTATTGGTGAAACAAAAGAAGAAAGAGAGAATAATAAAACTTGGGAAGTATTAGAATCTCAACTTTTTAGTTGTTTAATTGGAATTGATGGAGCACTTTTGGAAAATGTAGTAATCGCATACGAACCTGTTTGGGCAATAGGAACAGGGCTTACAGCATCAAATGAACAAATTCAAGAAGCTCATGCTAGAATAAAAAATTATATTTCAGAAATTAAAGGTGTACCCGGATTGACTGTACCAGTTCTTTATGGGGGAAGTCTTAATGAATCAAATGCTAAAGATATACTATCTATTCAAGATGTAAATGGTGGTTTGATTGGTGGAGCATCTCTAAAAGCTGAACCATTTTTATCAATTATAAATATTGCACAGAGAATAATTAACTAATGTTTTTAAGTGTACCAAATATATTAAGTTTATCAAGAATTATAGTTGCTCCTGTTTTTCTTTTTATGTTTTTATCTAATCAACCAAATTTGATTGCACTTTCTTGTATTTTGTTTTTGATTGGTGCATTATCTGATTATTTTGATGGTTGGTATGCTCGAAAACATCAATTAACTTCTAAGTGGGGAGTTTTTATTGACCCACTTGCTGATAAAATTTTAATTAGTGCTGGATTTATAGCTTATGTTATGCTTAATATTATTCCATTTTGGATGGTACTAATTATAATTATTAGAGATTTTTCAATTACTTTTCTGAGATTATTTGCAGATTCACACAAAATGAATATAAGTACCTCAAATTCTGCAAAATGGAAAACATTTTTACAGTTTGTTTTTTTAGCTTATATTCAGATTCTTGTTTTTACTGAAAAATTAAATCTTTTTGGGATTTCTAAATCCTTAATAAATTATATAATTTATTCAAATTTTACTTATTGCTCAATGTTGTTTCTATCTTTATTAACATTATATACTTTTGTTAAGTATTTGAAAGATAATAGAAATGTAATAAATAAATTATTTGGATTAAATAATTAAATAATTTAGATTTTCAATTTTAAAATTTATAAACAAGTTTTAAATAAGCATTAAATGAATTTTCAGTTGATTGTACTTCTTTAAATGAATTATTAAAATCAATTTTAAATTGAATTATTGTCCCGATATACAAGTTTTCTTTTTTATTTAATGGAAATTTTACTTCAATCCCTGGTGAAATTCCAAACTTCATATTATTATTCAAACTAATTTCATAAGAATTCCTAATCCTTGTTTGAGTATCAACAAAAACTGCTTGATTTGAAGGTTCTTCTATTTTTTCATACTGTTTGAATTTTACTTCATAAATCAAATCAGAATAAATTCCTAATAACAAGTTAAATTTTGGATTTAGCTTATAAATATAAGCTAAATTAATTGAATTAGATTTGTAAACAAATTCTGCATTATGAGAGTATAAACCATTAATATCTTTACCATTTAGATTAAAAACATCCTTTTGGGTTTCTTTAAAAATAATTTGAGAATTATGACTTATAATTGAAAATTTCAAAAATTC
>JAYTXK010000500.1:0-5497 GCA_043743005.1 Ignavibacteriota bacterium | reverse complement strand
CTAAGAAAAAATTTAAATGAACAAAAAAAAGAATTAGTTAATAGCTTCAAAGCAGATTATAGTTATAATAACGAAGATTTACAAACTGAAGATATATCTAATATTTGGGGTGAAAATGATAGTAAGTGGTATCCTTATGCCAAAACCAATTCTAATTATAATGCATTAGGAAATAAAACTAAAGGAAATTACCAACTATGTGATACACCAAAAACCAATTGGCATAATTCTCAAATAATTGAATATCATTATACTTCAAATGATTGTTTGCAAACCTATGATTTGTATTATAACTGGAATTCAAATACAAATAAATATGATAAACACACTCAAATTGAATATTTTACAAGTATGAAACCAACATCGGCAGAAAGCGAAATACTACCAGCTTCATTTCTTATTTTTCCCAATCCAACAAATAATGTAATTGAGTTTCCAATTGGTACTTATTTGGAAAAAGATATTAATATATATTCTATTGATGGACAATTAGTTATCCAAATTAAAGCAGAAAAAAATAGAATAGATATTTCAAATCTTCAAAATGGTACATATTTTATTAAACTTTCAGATAAATTTTATAAATTTATAAAGGAATAGAATTATGAAAATTAACATAAAATATATAAATTGTAATTTCGTTTTGATTGTTGTATAAATAATTTACTAAAAAAGATAATACTAAATATCCCAAAACTAAAAATGAAAGCTGTATTAGAAATAGATATTAACGATTTAAATGGTAATTTGATTGATGTTTTGAATTCACTTTTTAAACAAGATTTTACAGAAATCACAATCAAAAAGAAAGATTTGAAATTAGAAGAATTCGACAAAACCTTAAATTTAAATGAAATATTAAATTCATTTAAAGAGTATGGTCACAATGATTTATTTCTTAAAGAAATTGAAAATGGTTTTAATGAATCTTCATTATATTCAATTAAATGAAAATAAAAGCTCTGACATTAAACCAAATTGAATATTTAAAATCGCATAACTTGATTAAAAATTTTGAAAAAACTAAACTACTATTTGAAAGTGATTTTAATCAATCCCTCTTTAAATGTAGAGTTGTTCGAACCTAAACATTATAAAGTATTCATTTAGATTAGACAATAAATATAGAGCAATTTTTATTATGATGAATAATGAAATTGAAATAATTGCTTTTACAAATCATTATAAATAGTTGAATAGATCGTATCTAAAAACTTCATTCACTCTCAAAACATATTAATTTTATTTATCAGAGAAAAAAGTTAAATTGGGTTTAATTATTTTTCATAAAAATAAAAACTTTTAAAATGATAAAATACTTATATATTTTTCTTATTATTATTCTTATAAGTTGCAATACTGGCTTAGAGCCACCAGCTATAATTACTGATATGACTCCATCGATTTCAGGTAAAATCATTTTTACAAATGGCTTGAATAATTGGCCTTCAAGTGATTCATTAAAAGGATTAGGAATACGTATTTTCTTTTTTAAAGAATTCCCAGATACTGCAAGTATTCTAAACGACTTAAGTAGTGGTAATATGATTTTATCAGATAGTTCTTTGCCTTTTTATATTAGCCAAGTTAATTTTAAACAAATTTTAAAAAATACACCAGTAACATTCAAATATATTGCAGTTGGACAAAATTATAGTAGTTCCTTACTTGATTGGAGAGTAATTGGATTATATTCAGATGACAACAAAACACCCAAACCTATAACAATTGCTAAAGATAGTTCAGTTAAAAACATAATAATAAATGTTGATTTTAAAAACCTACCACCTCAACCTTTCTAAAATAATGATAAAAATATTTTACATATTAATTCTAATTCTTAGCTTTAACAGTGCCTATGCAATAAATTTTAGTGGGAAAGTTATAAATAAAGAAACAAAAAAACCACTGTTTGGTGCAACAATTAAATTAGAAGGTACTTCAAAAGGTGCTATTTCCGATAAAAATGGTGAATACGATATTAGAAATTTAAAATCAGGCAAATATAGAATTTTAGTAAGTTATATAGGATTTGAATTGATAATAAAGGAAATAGAGGTCAATGAAGCAAGTAAGTTTGATTTTGAACTTATTGAGACATCACTTAATATGAATACTATTACTACAATTGGAAGAAAAGATTTGCAAGCAGTACAGGAAGTACCAATTTCAATTGCTACAATGAGTAGCGAAGAAGTTAATATCCGTGGAACAAAATCTCTTGAAAATGCTTTGCAATATGTGCCAGGATTAGAAGTAAATAGAGATAACATTAGTATAAGAGGTTCGAGTGGTTTTACATTTGGAATAGGCTCGAGAGTTGCATTACTTTTAGATGGTTCTCCACTACTTGCTGGAGATAATGGGGATATGAAATTTGAAGCACTACCACTTTTTAATCTTGAAAGAATAGAAATAATAAAAGGTGCTTCTTCAGCTTTATATGGCACTAGTGCAATTGGTGGAGTTATTAATATAGTTACACAAGCCCCAAAAGAAGAAGGAGAGCTGAATTTTAGGCTTATGACTGGAGTTTATCCAAAACCAAGTTATACTCAATGGGAATATTCAAATTCATTAAATACAAATAAAGCATTTGACATATCATACTCTAAAAAATTTGATAATTTTAATATTATTACTTCTGGTGGATATTATGATAGAGATAATTTTAGATATTTTAATAATCAAAAGCAATTCAATTTTTTTACAAAACTTGGCTACCAATTAAGTGATAATTTCAGTTTTAATCTTTCAGGGAATTTGGCTTTGGTAAATTATGATGATTGGGTATTTTGGCGTTCTCTTAATCAACCTTTTATGCCTCCAATTGGTTCAGATTCTGTGAGAATAAACTCAAATAAATATAATATTTTATTTGATGCAAAATATATATTTGATGAAAATAATTTTTTGATAATAAAATCTGGTGTTTTTTTAACAAAAATGACAAATAATCTTGCATTGGATAATGTGGAATTAAGAAAATCCGATGCCTTAACTTTCAATAATGATTTTCAATTTTCATCAAGATTAGATAAAAGTTTTTTTATTACTTATGGTTTTAATATCACAAACAACAAAGTTCGTTCAATTACTTTTAAAGACCATGACCAGTCTATTTATTCAATATATTCTCAAGCTGAATATTCAGGAATAGATAAATTAATCATTACTCTGGGTGCAAGATTAGACAAAGAAAATACTGATGAAATAAGTTCAAAAATAGCAACTTCTCCAAAGTTGGGTTTGTTGATCCTGATTTCCCTGATAAAACTAAAGCAGAAGTACAATTTAGAAATATTACTAAAGCAAGAATTAGAGGATTGGAGCTTAATGTAAGAACATTTCTTTTTGGATTTCTCGGATTTGAAACAGGCTTTACAGCTATGGAACCAAAAGATTTGGATTTGAACCAAACGCTTAAATACAGATCTAAATTTTTATGGACTAATAAGTTTTTAATTCCAATAAGCAATAATTTTCAGGTGCAAGCCGACTATAGATTTAAAGCAAAGAATGAAACAATTGATGAAAGACTTGCTTTTGGAATAAAAGATACTGATGCAAGGGTAGATGTGCATGTAGTTGATGCAAGGATAATCTATAAAGCAAAAGATGATTTGAATTTACCTATCACTTTTACATTCAGTTGCAACAATTTATTTAACTATTATTACACCGAACTTGTTGGCAATATGGCAAGCACAAGATTTTTAAATTTACAAATTGATTATAAATTGAATTAATAGGATTTTTATGTTTTTGAGAATGATTATTGCAGTATTAATATTTGGAACAATAAGTTCTTACTCACTTGATGACAAAGAAAAGGCAATAGTTATCGCTAAAAAAGCTGTTGAACTTATGAACAAAGGTGAATATCAAGAATCAATAGATAGCCTAAACGTTTGTCTTGATTTAGATAGTTCTAATATTAATTATAAATATGAAAAAGCTTTGGCATTTACTAGATTAAAAAGATACCAAAAAGCAATAGATATATTGTCTCCAATTCTTTCTGAACAAGGTTCTAATGACAAATTCTTTCAACTTTTGGGTTCATGTTATGAAAGTTTGTCTGCAAGAAAAGCAGCTTATCAAGTATATAAAGATGGTTTGGAGAAATTTCCTAATTCAGGAAGGTTATATCAAGAATTGGGTTCTAACAAACTTGGTGATACTAATTTGAGAGAAGCAATTGAATATTGGAAGCAAGGAATTTTGGTAAACCCAGAATATGCTAATAACTATTATTTAATAGTAATGAGTACTTTAGCAAAAGATAGTTTAATCACTTTGGGTAGCTTATTCATTGCTGAAGAATATTTAAATATTTCTAATAGTCCTAAAAGATCAAAAGAAATTACTCAATTATTACATAATACTTATAAAAGTATTTTTGTATTTAGCTCTGAGGATTATGAAAAGTATAAAAAAAGTTCTGAATTTTTTATGGCTACAGAAAGAGATTTTGTAAATTCTCTGGCAGGTATTATAAGAAATGATTTTTATGGCAAAAGAAGTAATAACAAATCTTTTTCTAATGATTTTAATATATGCAGAGATAGTTTGGTTAATGATTGTAGAAACAATAATTTAAATAAAAAATATAATAAGAAAATATTTGAGTATTTTAATTTGATGCAACAAAACTCAACTTTTGAAGCATATAATATGCTAATGTTCAATTCGCAATATCCAAAAGAAGTAAATACTTGGAGAGAGAAAAACATTGAAAAAGTAAATGCTTATTCCGATTGGTTAAATAAAAATATTTATACAGTATTTATTAAAGAATAATTTAAAAATAAATATGAATAATTCAAGAAGTATAAAGCTTAAGGTATTAGTACTGGGTGGAAATAGAGGGAGGTGGAATTATAAAAATAATCCACAAGAAGAACTTTACATGAATGGAATCGAAAGTTTTGTATATGCTTTTGAAGGAGATTATATTCACACTCTAGAAGCAAGTTCCAAAGATATTGAAAAGTATGATATTGTTATTGCTAACTCTAATTACAATTCTAAATACTTCAATCAATTAATTAAACTTCAAATTAATAGACCATTAAAAACTAAATGGGTAACTTTAATTGAAGGAGACGCTTCTGATTATTTAAAGCCTGATCCTCAATTGAATGATTTATTAAATAATTCTGATTTAATAAATGTGATTAATAAACTTACAGTTTCGTTTTTTCAAAAACTAACTACTTCAAAAGTTGAGTTTATTGGTATTCCATACCCTGTCGATTCTGTTGCTCAAAAAGTTATTAAGTTCTCTGAAAGAAAAATTAATATTTTTATTTGTCCTTGGCTTTTGAATAGACAAACAGAATATTTAATTGCAAAAGAAATTGGAATTAAGTATTATGGTTATGAAAAAAGAATTTCAAGAAAGCTAAAAACTATAATTCCTAATTTTAGAAAGTATGGTTCAAATTCTCCAAATCATATTATTAAAATAGTTGAAAAGACATATAATGACCCA
>JAYTXK010000499.1:0-3931 GCA_043743005.1 Ignavibacteriota bacterium | reverse complement strand
TTCTTATAGCATTAATTTTATGCTTGTACAATCCCCTATTAGCTAAAGATTACAAACTTGTAACTTCAACAGATAATAATGGTTACTCTTACGAAGAAGTAACTAATGACCCTCTTAAAGCAAGAATTTATACTCTTAAAAATGGTTTTAAAGTATATCTTTCTGTGAATAAAGATGCACCTCGTATTCAAACTTTTATTGCTGTAAAAGCAGGATCAACTTATGACCCTAAAGAAACAACTGGTCTTGCCCACTATCTTGAACACATGATGTTCAAGGGTACTGATAAAATTGGTACTTCAAATTGGGAAAAAGAAAGTTCATATTTAGAAGAAATTAAAAAACTATATGAATTGCATAAAGCTGAACCAAATAATGATAAAAAGAAAGTTATATATCATTTGATTGATTCAGTTTCTGGAGTTGCAGCTAATGTAGCTGTTGCAAATGAGTATGATAAAATGATTGCCAAACTTGGAGCTAAAGGCACAAACGCATATACTTGGCACGAACAAACAGTATATGTAAATGATATTGCAGCAAATGAAATAGAAAACTGGTTAAAACTTGAAAGAGAAAGATTTGGCAAACTTGTACTTCGCCTTTTTCATACAGAATTAGAAGCTGTGTATGAAGAATTTAATATGGGGCAAGACAATGACGGACGTAAAATGTATGAAGCAATGAATACTGGTATGTTTAAAAAACACCCTTATGGTACTCAAACTACTATTGGCGAAGCAATTCATTTGAAAAATCCATCACTTATTAATATACATAACTATTTTGATAAATACTATATTCCAAATAATATGGCTATGTGTCTATCAGGAGATTTAGATCCTGAGGCTACAATTAAAATGGTTGATGCAACTTTTGGATCTTTGAAAACTAAAGCAATAAGTCCAATAGTTTTACCTAAAGAAGACCCAATTTCATCACCAGTTGTAATGGAAGTAAAAGGGCCAGATGCTGAAATGATGTCTTTATCTTTTAGATTTGCAGGTGCAAACTCTAATGATGAGAAAATGGTAACTTTAATTAATGGGATTTTAAGTAATTCTAAAGCTGGACTGATGGATTTAGACTTAGTTCAAAAACAAAAAGTGCTTGCTCTTGCAGGCTCTCCATTGTTTTTAAGAGATTATGGAATACATAGTTTTGATGCCACTCCTCGTACTGGACAAAAGTTAGAAGAATTAAGGGATTTAATTCTTGCTGAAATTGATAAAGTTAAGAATGGTGATTTTGAAGAATGGCTTTTGACTGCAGTTATTAATGATTTAAAATTACAAGATATTAAAGCAAGAGAAAGCAATGGTGCAAGAGCTTCAAATTTTGTTGATGTATTTATAAAAAATGTTCCTTATCTTGATAATGTTAAATTTTTAGATGATTTGGAAAAAGTAACTAAAGCAGATATTGTGAAATTTGCAAAAGAACATTATTCTAATAATTATGTAGTGGTTTACAAAAGAACTGGTAAAGATGAATCGACTGTAAAAGTTGATAAACCAGTAATTACTCCAGTTAGTTTGAATAGAGATAATCAATCAGAATTTTTAAAAGAATTTAATAAACTAACTGCTCCTAAAGTAGAACCAGTATTTATTGATTTCAAAACTGCAATTAAAAAAGAAAAATTAAATAATAACATTGAACTTTCAATTATAAAAAACACTTCAAATGAGTTATTTAGTTTGAGTTATATATTAGATATGGGTAAAGACCATAACAAATTATTACCCCTTGCTGTGAATTATCTTCCTTTAATAGGGACAAATAAGTATTCAGCTTCAGACTTACAAAAAGAGCTTTTCAAATTAGGTTTGTCTTTTTCTGTTTTCTCAGCTGATAATCGCTCTTATGTTACAGTTTCTGGTTTGGAAAAATCATTTACAAAAGGTGTTGAACTTTTAGAACATATTTTGGCAAATGCTAAAGCAGATAAAGAAGCATATCAAAATTATGTTCAAAGTATATTGAAAGAAAGGACAGATTCTAAACTAAATAAGGATAACATTTTTTGGTCTGGACTAATGAACTATGGACGATATGGAGAAAAATCTCCATTCTCAGACATTATTCCTGAAGAGAAATTAGATGGTATAAATCCAGATGATTTAACTTCATATATCAAAGGAATTACTTCTTATAAACATAAAGTATTTTATTATGGTTCACAAGAAAATACAAAAGTAATTGAGAGCTTAAATAAACTTCATAAAGTTACTAATTCATTAAAAGAAATTCAAGTTCCAACAAAATATATAGAACAGCCAACCAACAAAAAAGAAGTATTGTTTGTAAATTATGATATGGTGCAAGCAAACTTAATGATGCTTTCTAAAGGTGGTATGTTTGATAAAGCTGAATTGCCTTATAGTAGAGTGTTTAGTGAATATTTTGGAGGTGGTTTGTCATCAATTGTTTTCCAAGAAATTAGAGAATCAAAAGCACTTGCTTATTCAGCTTTTGCTGCATACTCTCAACCACAAGTTTTAACTAAGTCAAATTGGGTATTTGGGTATGTAGGAACTCAAGGTAATAAATTAGAAAACGCTACTGATGCATTATATGAATTGATGCAAAAAATGCCAAAAGCAGAAAAACAATTTAACTCTTGCAAAGATGCTATTATGAGAAAAATTGAAACGGAAAGAATAACAAAATCAAGTATTTACTGGACTTACTTAAATAATATGGACAGAGGCTTGGATTATGATTACAGAAAAGATATTTACGAAAAACTCCATACTATGACAATAGATGAACTTACTAATTTCTTTAATTCAAAAGTAAAAGCTGATGGTTATAAGTTCTTAGTTATGGGTAATAAAGCTACTTTAGATATGAAATTACTAAACAAATTTGGGAATGTTAAAGAAGTTACTTTAAATGAACTTTTTGGATATTAATTAATTTTAGTTTTTAGTTTAAATTAGGCTATCTCAAATGGGTAGCCTATTTAATTTATCTTTTCCAAAATGATTGTGAATCAAAGTTGTATTTGTTTTATCAATCCGAGAGTGTGTTTGACCATAAATTAAAATGACTTTAATTTAAAATCAAAATTAATTTTAACATCATTTTTTTCCACTTTTTAACTTAATTTAATATTTTTGTTTGTAAAATACAAAAATTTGCTTAATTTTGTAATCCTATTAGGCGCCGGTAGCTCAGCTGGATAGAGCAACAGCCTTCTAAGCTGTAGGTCATTGGTTCGAATCCAATCCGGCGTACATATATAAATTGGTCAAGTCCCTTGCGGCTATGTCAAGCCCAATCCCGTCAGGTCCGGAAGGAAGCAGCGGTTAGTTTGTTCATAGAGTGTATGGTAAACTTGACCATTTTTTATTGAAATAAATTTTTCAATAAGTAATAAAATTGTAATTTAATCGCAGATGAAAAAAGAGATTATTATCAATTCTAACATCAACGAAGTTAGAATTGCAATTACCGAAGATGGGAAATTAGCCGAATATTTTATAGAATTACCTGATAAAGAAAAATATATTGGTAATTTATATTTTGGTAGAGTTACAAATGTAGTACAAGGAATTAATGCAGCATTTGTTAATATTGGTCAAAAACATGATGCTTTCCTTCATTTCTCTGATGTAGATGAGTCATTAGAAAATACTGTAATTGTAGATGAAGATGATGATGAGATTGTTGAATCAACTGAAACAAACCAGTCAAAACAAAATTTAGAAAAAAACAATTCAAAAGATAAACTGACATTTAGTACAAAACGTTCTGGTGATGTTCAAATTAATATTGATCAAGGACAAGAATTAGTAGTACAAGTAACTCGTGAAGCTTATGGCAATAAAGGAGTTAAAGTTACTTCTAGAGTTTCTATACCGGGTAGATATGTAGTTTTGATGCCTTATGAAAAAGTAATTGGTGTTTCAAAAAAAATTCAATC
>JAYTXK010000498.1:0-8685 GCA_043743005.1 Ignavibacteriota bacterium | reverse complement strand
TGAAGGTGAATCAAAAGTTGTTACAGCTATTCCAAATATTGAAAATTTTAATTTAAATTATTTGTGGAATGATGGAAGTACGAGCAATACTTTTTTAATAAACAAACCAGGAAAATATAATTTAAAATATTTCTTTGGAAATGATGGATGCAATGGTCAAATTGATTTTGAACTTTTTGAAAATTTAGATAAACGAACTCCTAAAATATTATTTGAGAATTACACAATCAAAATATCTAATGATTTCAAATACCCTAAATGGTATTTTGAAGGAAAAGAAATAAATATTATTTGGAAAGACTCAATTTCAATTTTCAATTTAGAATTTCTGGGCAATGGAAGTTATTATTGCACAAGTTATGATAGCAATGGTTGCATAAAAAAATCTAATATTTTAGAAATCAATCTAAACTTAGATGAAATAATTATTTCTCCTTCTGAAGCTGATAACTTTATTAAAGTTAATAAGTTTTTTAAAGAAAAGACGGACTTCAACGTTAATGTAGTTGATATTTTAGGAAAAGAGATATTTATTGGCAATTTTTCAGCAAATGGTCTTTTTGAAACTCAAATAAATTTGAATAATATTGCAAGTGGGAAATATTACCTTGTATTAAAAAATAGTAAGATGTCCCTTCAAAATAGTTTTATAAAAAAATAGGTTATAATAGTGTATTTAAAATCAAATAAAAGCATTTTAAGAATTGTATTTCTTTCAATAATATTATCTCTCAACTCAATATCACAAACACCGATATTTCAATTAGTTAAAGATATTAAAAATCCTACTTTTCAAGATTTCCAAAAAGCTAATAATGATTATTATTTAAATAAAAATCTTGATACAATAAAAGGTTGGAAAAAATTTAGAAGAATTGAGAACTTTCTACAAGATAGAATGTTTAATTCGGAAATACCAGATTTAACTAATATATTTGAAAAAGCTCAATATGATAAACTTCAATTAAAAAAATCCAAATCTAATGAAATTCAAAAAGTAAAATGGACTTCACTTGGACCGAATTCTAACCCAATTGGAGGTGGAAGTGGAGTTGGAAGAGTTTGCTGCATAAGAACTAACCCAAATTCTAATGAATTGTGGTTAGGCTCTGCCACTGGAGGAGCATATAAATCAACTAATAATGGTGCAAATTGGGTTAGTATTCCAAATACAGATTTTTTATCGATGGGTATTTCTGATATTGCATTTGCAAAATCGAATACACAAGTAATTTATATGGCAACTGGAGATTATGATGGCACAGTTGGTACAGCAGGAAATTTTTATAGTGTTGGATTAATAAAATCTACAGATGCTGGAAATACTTGGCATGTTACTAAATTAATCTATGAGCTATTAAACCAAAAATCTATAAGTAAAATTTATGTAAATCCAGGTAATGAAAATATTGTTGTTGTAGCTTCTTCAGAAGGATTATATAAAACAACTGATGGAGGTGAAACTTGGAAAAATACTTTATCAGGAAGTTATTCAGATTTAAAGCAAATGCCTAATAATACGAGTGTACTTTATGCTTCTACTTTTTCAATTGGAGGAGCTGGAGAAATTTATAAATCAACAAATGAAGGTAACACTTGGACAAAAGTAGATAATATTACAGATTGTATAAGAATTAGCTTAGCTGTTTCGCCAGCAAGTCCTAATAAGGTTTATGCTCTTGTAGGTAAATATTCAAGTTCAGGCTTTCATTCTATTAGAGTTTCAAAAGATGCTGGCGATACTTTTACTGAATTAGTAAATGCTAATACTGCTGGGAATATTTTAGGATGGGATAATGGTGGTGGTGAAAACAAAGGGCAATCTCCTTATGATTTGTCTATTGCAATTAACCCTACAAATGCCGATGAAATTTATATTGGTGGGGTTAATATTTGGAAATCTATTAATGGTGGATTTGCTTGGTCATTATTTACTCATTGGTATGGTGGATATAGCAAACCAACTGTACATGCTGATATTCATGATTTAGTATTAAACCAATCTGGTGATTTGTATGCAGGCAATGATGGGGGAATTGATTATTACAAAAATTCAACAAAAGCTTGGTCTAACTTAAATAATGGTTTAGCAATTACTCAATTTTATAAATTTGGACTTTCAAATGAAGCAAATCCTAAAGTAATTGCAGGTGCTCAAGATAATGGAACCTCTTTACTTAGCAATGGTAACTGGGCGAGAGTTGGTAATGCAGATGGAATGGAGGCAGCTATTGATCAAAACAGTCCACTTAAAATGTATTCTTCTATTTACTATGGTTCGCTTTTCAGATCTACAAATGGTGGTACTAATTTTAGTACAATGCTTGATACTTCTATTTTGAGAACTACTTACAAAACACCTGAAAGTTGTGGTTGGATTACTCCATTTACTATTGATCCAATTGATTCTAAAATTATATATGCTGGATATAATAATGTATGGAAAAATACTAACTATGGTGATAAAGCAAGTTGGTCTAAAGTTTCTAATTTTGGATATACAGGAAGTAATTTAATAAAAGGAATTGCTGTTTCCAAAAGTGATAATAAATCAATTTATGCTTTTACAAATACAATTATAAACTATACATCCGATGGTGGTACAAATTGGAATAATATTTATACTTCTAATTCATCTATCACAAGCATTGCAATAGATTCAAAAAATCCTAAAAGAATATTTTTTACAAAATCTGGATTTAATCTTAAGGATAAAGTTTTTGAATTTGATGGAACGAAAGTATTAAATAGATCAGGTAACTTACCAAATGTACCTATAAATACTATTGTTTATCAAGATAATTCACCAGATAGAATTTATGTTGGTACTGATATAGGAATCTATTATTCAGATTATAGTTCAAATAAGTGGCTACCTCTTGGTGAAGATATGCCAAATTTAGTTATATATGAGCTTGAAATAAATACTAAAAGTAATAAACTTTATGCCGCTACTTATGGCAAAGGAGTATGGTTTACAGACTTAATAGATTTTAATCAAACTAAGCCTAAAGTAAATGTAATAGGAAATCTTGAATTTTGCAAGGGTGATTCAGTTATTTTGGAGTCAGTAAGTGATTTTAGCACTTATAACTGGTCTAATGGTGAAAAAACAAAACGTATTGTAATAAAAGAAAATTCTGAGATTTTTTTAGAAGTAATAAATTTATCTTTTCCAGATTATACAGCCAAATCAGAAGCATTCATTATAAATGTATTGCCAGTTGATGAAATTACAATAGGAATTGCCAATAATAAAAGTAAATATGTTTGTGAAGGTGATTCAATCAAACTAAGTGCTGGATTTGGATTTAAGTCTTATTTATGGTCTAATGGATCATCTGCAAGGTCAATTGATATTAAAAAATCAGGGAAATATTTTGTAAGTGCATTTAATCAAAGTGGTTGCAATACAATTTCAAATACAATTGAAGTAATAGTATTACCTAAACCAACAAAACCAATAATTGAAGCAATTGGAAAATCATTAAAAGCACCTTTAGCAATTCAATATGAATGGTATTTGAATGGAGTTTTGATTGACAGCTCAAATTTTCAAATTATAAATATTAAAGTAGTTGGAAAATATAAAGTAAGAGTTTTGAAAGATGGTTTTTGTTGGGCAGAATCTGATGAATATGAAATATTGACAGATGTTAAAGAGTATAGCATCAATTTTACTCCTTCAATATATCCAAATCCAAATAATGGCATTTTTTATCTTAATTTGAATGAAATTTATAATGATGTAATTAATATAGAAGTATATACTTTAGAAGGACTTAAAATCATCGACTTGAAAGAATTTTATCCACAAACAAAAATAGATATTTCTGATTATTCTCAAGGTTTGTATTTTGTAAAAGTTTCAAGTGTAAATTCAGTATTTTATTTAAAATTAGTAAAAAAACAATGATTGCATTATTAAAAGGAATTTTAGAAGAGAAATCAACAAATCACTTAATTATTAATTGTGGTGGAGTTGGCTATTTTGTTAATATATCGATGAAAACTTATGACTTACTACCAAAGATAAGTGAAATTTGTACAGTTAAATCAGTTCTAATACCAAGAGAAGATTCATTAAATCTATATGGTTTTATTAATTCTGATGAAAAAGATATTTTTCTTTTGCTTACAAGTATAAGTGGAATTGGACCTAAAAGTGCTTTAGCAATTTTATCAGCTGTATCACCATCAGAGTTGCAAAATTTAATAATAAATGGAAATCTTATTCAGTTACAAAAATTTCCAGGAATTGGTAAAAAAACTGCTGAAAGAATAATATTAGAGCTTAAAGACAAAATAATTAAAGTAAATGTTACTGATACAACTGGTGTTTTTATTTCTCCAAATGGAGTAATAGTTGATGAAGCTACTTCTGCATTAATTTCATTAGGATATAATAAAGCAATTGCTGAAAAAGCTGTTAAATCTTCACTTAGGGAATTGTCAGGAAATGATTTAACAGTCGATAAATTAATTAGAAAAGCTTTAACAAATGCTATGAATGTATGATCTTAATTATTCCTTCAATAGAATTATCAAACGGTATTTGTTGTCAAAAAGTTGAAGAAATTGGCAATAATCAAGGTATTTATCAAAATTTATCTGAAGAACCATATAAGTTTATTAGATTATTAAGAAGAGAAAATGCTAAATCTGTTTATTTGATAGATAATGATTCTTTTGTAAATGACAATAAATATAGTAACTGGTCAAAAATTAATCAAATCAAATTAAATACTGATATACCAATTCAATTAGAATATAATTTTAAGGAAATTAATGATCTTAAAAAAGCTATTGAATTTGGAATAACAAGATTGATTATAAACTATAATTTTTTTCTTAATAATTTAAGTGAAATTAATGAATTTGGAGTTAATTATGGGTTTTCAAGTATTTCTATTAAAATAGATTACACAAATCAATTAGAACTTCAAAATATGTTAAGTAATATTAAATACAATCTAATTAATAGAATTGTTCTAAGTAATTATAATTTTAACGATTTAGATGAAATATCTAAAACTGTTTTGAATCACAAAATCAATATTACTTTAAAAGATAATATTAATTCTAGTAAAGAACTAATTTGCTTGAATAAAAGTAATTTTCCGAATATTGATTCACTAATACTTGGAAATGCACTATATCAAAATGTATTTCCTTGCCAAAAAATATGGAGAGAAGTAGAACAAATTTTAGAACCTAATCTAATAAATTTGTAATTCTATCAAAAATTATATATAATAATTCAAATTGTTTACAAAATCAATTCCAATTTTCTTAAATTTGGTTTTTAATTTATTCTGAAATAAAATATGTTAGTTCTTCTCACTGGTGCAACTGGATTTATTGGAAGTCATATAGCAGATGATTTATTAAGTAAAGGTATTGAGCTTAGATGTATAGTACGCAAATCAAGTGATTTGACTTGGCTAAAAGGGAAAAAAATTGAATTAGTTGAAGCAGATTTTAATAATATTTCAAGTTTAGAAGCCTCACTTGATGGAGTTGATTCAGTCATACATTGTGCAGGAGTAATAGCTGCAAAAAACTATGAAGGATTTTTAATTGGTAATAAAAATGCTACATTAAATTTAATTCAAGCCATTTTAAATAAAAAAATAGATTTAAAAAGGTTTTTATATGTTTCTAGTTTAATGGCATTTGGACCAGCCAAAGATTTTAATAATCCTATTTTGCCTTATCAAGAAATGAATCCATTATCTAATTATGGTAAAAGTAAAAAAGAAACTGAATTAGCAATTGAAGAATTTAAGAAAATAATGCCTATAACTATAGTTAGACCACCTGCTGTATATGGACCCAGAGATAAAGCTACTTTTACTGTTTTTCAATCTGTAAATTTAGGTATTGGTACACTTATGGGTTTTAATACAAAATATGTTAGTTTGATTAATTCAATGGATTTGGCAAGAGGTATTAATGAAGCATGCCTTTCAAAAAATACTATAGGTAAATCATATTTCATAAGTTCAGAAGAATTTTATACTTGGCCTCAAATTATTTCAGAAATGAAAAAATCATTTAATAAAAAGTATGTACTAACTCTAAATTTACCACATAGTTTGGTTTTAGGAATTGGTGGAGTAAGTGAGTATTTTGGTAAATTTAGCAAAAATCCTCCAGTTTTTAATTATGAAAAAGCAATTGACTTTATTCAAGATTATTGGATTTGCTCAATTGCAAATGCTAAAGAAGATTTTGGGTATCAGCAAAAAATTAGTTTATCCGATGGAATTCAAATAACTGCTGATTGGTATAAAGAGAACAAATGGCTTTAAGTAGAAAAACAAATAAAGCTTATGTAATTATATCAAGTATAATATTTATATTAATTTCAATTCTTATTTTTTTACTAAAATTCTTTAATTCATCTCAATCGAATTTGAAAGGGGAATTTACTTCAGAAAAAATTAACGATGAAATTAGTATATATAGAAACTTTTATGGAGTTCCACATATAATTGCAAAAAATGATAATGATATGTTTTTTGCAGCTGGATTTGTTCAAGCTCAAGATAGGCTTTGGCAAATGGATTATTATCGAAGAATAGGATATGGTAAATTATCAGAAATACTTGGTGAAAAGGCTATAAATACAGATAAATATTTTAGATGTTTAGCTATTAGAGAAATTGCTTTTGATTCTTATAATTCTGCTCCTGATGAAACAAAAGCATATTTACAATCTTATTCTGATGGGGTAAACAAATTTATTGAAAGTACTAATGAATATTCATTTGAGTTTGGAACTTTAAATTACCAACCAGAAAAATGGACACCATTAGATTGTTATGTTATTTCTAAATTATATGCTTTTGAAATGTCATTTAGTTATTGGTCAGATATGGCATTAGGAGCTATTGCTGACAAAATTGGCATTCAAAAAGCAAAAGAATTAATACCTAATAATTCATCAAAAGGTCCTTTCGTTTTAGATGAAGCTAACACAAATATTGAAAATTCAACAAATTTGAACCAAAATACTAACTTACTATTTAATAAAAATATAGACTATATTAAATACTTAAGCTTACTTAATGAAATTAAAGAAATTACAGGATTTAAAACTGCTGCTGTTGGTAGTAATTCTTGGGTTAGAAAAAAAAATAATAAGCCAAATTCTAATGCAATATTGGCAAATGACCCACATTTACCAATTGGATTACCTTCAAAATGGTATCAAGTTCATTTGACATGTCCTTCATTAAATTTAACAGGATTTTCAATACCCGGATTGCCATTTTTAATTGTTGGAAGAAATGATAATATTGCATGGGGAATAACTAATGTAATGAATGATGATTTTGATTTATACTTTGAAAAGAAAGAAGGAAATGATTATTATATTTCGTCAAAATCTAACAAAAAAGAAAAAATTAAATATACAATAGATTCAATCAAAGTTGCAAATGGAAAAACTCATTTATACTATTTACAAAAGACAGAAAGAAGCTATATTATATCTGATAACAATGGTATAAACGATGATAATGATGTATATAAGTCATTTTTTAAAAAATATATTTTAACTTTTAATTGGACTGCTAAAATTAAATCTGATGAAATTACTTCAATTCTAAAAGTAAATCAATCAACAAATTGGAATGATTTTAAAAATTCTTTAAATTCTTGGATATCACCAGCATTGAATTTTACATATTGTGATACAAAAGGTAATATAGGGATAAAAGTAACTGGAGCTTTTGCTAAAAGAGATTCCTGTATGCCTAATTTACCTAATCCTGGGTGGTTAGAGGCATATAATTGGAAAGGTTTTCATTATGCAGAAGAACTCCCTGAAATTTATAATCCTCAAAAAGGCTTTGTATTAAGTGCAAATAATAAAACAATGAAAAACTTACCATTCTTTATTTCTAATTTGTGGGAGCCAAATTCTAGAGCTGAAAGAATTAACGAACTTTTGAATGAAGCAAATGAGTATAATTTTCGAGATGCTCAACTTAATCAACTTGATGTTTATTCACATTATGCAAAAGATGTTCTAAAGATTACTTTACCAATTTTAAATAAAAATAATATTTACTTTTCTAATGAAATGAAAAAGAAATTATTAATATTAAATAAGTGGGACTATCTCATTACAAACCAATCACTTGCTGCTAATATATATTCTGAATTTTTAGAAAAGTTAGCTATTAATACTTATGAAGATGAATTGGGCAAAAATTTACTTAATGAATATTCTACTATAGGAAATTTGCCTACTAGAAAATTGTATGAATTATTAGAAACTAATGACAATTATTGGTTTGACAATAAAAATACTATTTTTGTTGAAAATAGAGATTACATTATTCTAAAAAGTTTTTCAGATGCTGTACAAAGTTTGAAAGTTAAGGCTATAAATTCAAAAGTTGAAAATTATAATTATGGATTAAATCATATTCTTAATATTAAACATTTTTTTTCCGAAAATAAGTTTTTAAACAATTCTGTTGGAATTGATGGGTTGGAAATGTCTGGAGATAATACAACAATTAATAATTCTGAAGCTAAGATAAATAAAAGAAATGAAGTTGTATTAGGTGCTTCAATGCGATTTATTGCTGATATGCAAGATAGTGTTATTTATTCTGTATTACCAGGTGGTGTATCAGGAGATGTTTCAAATTCAAATTATTCTAATCA